>CAYZBB010000078.1:0-29765 GCA_964476495.1 uncultured Actinomycetes bacterium
AAACCCCGAGGATCGCGTTCGCGCCGATGCGGCTCTTGTCCGGGGTGCCGTCGAGATCGATCAGCTTCTGGTCGATGACCCGCTGTTCGATCGCGTCGTACCCGATCAGCGCCGGTCCGATCTCCTCGAGGACGGCGTCGACGGCCTTGAGCACGCCCTTCCCGCCGTATCGTGCGGCGTCGCCGTCGCGCAGTTCGACCGCCTCGTGCTCGCCGGTCGAGGCACCCGAGGGCACCGCCGCCCTGGCCAGCGACCCGTCGTCCAGGGCGACCTCCACCTCGACGGTGGGGTTGCCCCGGGAATCGAGAATCTCGCGTGCGCCGATGAGTTCGATGGCCGCCACCTGGGCACATCCCTTCGCTTGCGGTTACGGACGGGCCTGGACCGGCGCATGGTCGACGCGGCCGGGCCTGAGCCGCACCAAGCCTAGAGGCGAACCCACCCGCGGTCGCGTCGGACTCGCCCGGCCCCTTGGGCGTTGATCATGCAGTAGGTGTTGGTGGGGTGGGGGCGGGCCGGCCAAGGGCGTCCCGAACCACCGCGGCGATCGCATCCGCCTCGATGAGAAACCCGTCATGTCCGTAGTCCGAGTGCATGACGACCAGCGGCCGGGCGGTCGGCGCGGTGGCGATCAGCTCTCCCTGGGCCGGCAGGAACAGCCGGTCCGAGTCCACGACCGAGACCGTCAGTTCGGCCGAGATCCGTTGCAGTGCAGCCGGAACACCGCCGCGGCCACGACCGAGGTCGTGGCTGTGCATCGCCTCGGTCAGCACCAGGTACGAGTTCGGGTCGAACCGGCCGCCGAGCTTGCGCCCGTGATGCTGTAGGTACGACTCGACCGCGAACCGGCCGCCGCGCAGCGGATCCTCCTGACCCTGCGGCCCACGGCCGAACCTCGTGTTCAGCTCCAGCGCCGACCGATAGGTGGTGTGCGCGATCTGCCGTGCGATCCCCATTCCGGCCATCGGCGCGGGCCCGCCGTAATAGTCGCCGCCGGCGAAATCCGGATCGGCCCGTATGACAGCGAGTTGTGCTGTGCCCCAAGCGATCTGATCTGCAGAGAAGGAGGCGCAGGTGGCCAGGGCCAGGCAACGGGCAACCCGTCGTGGATGCGACACCGCCCACTCCAGCGCCCTCATGCCACCCATGGATCCGCCGACGACCGCCTCGAACCCGGTGATCCCAAGGGCGTCGGCCAGCGCCGCCTCGGCAGCCACCTGGTCCCGGACGGTGATCCGCGGGAACCTGGATCCGTACGGTCGTCCGTCGGGCGCGATCGAGGACGGCCCGGTGCTGCCCCGGCAGCCGCCGAGCACATTCGCCGCCAGCGCGTAGTACCTGTCGGTGTCCACCGGGGCACCCGGCCCGATCAGCCCGTCCCACCAGCCAGGGGTGGGTTGATGCGGGCCGGTCGGTCCGACCACGTGCGAGTCGCCGGTGAGCGCGTGCAGCACCAGTACCGCGTTGTCGCCGGTCTCGTTGAGAGTGCCCCAGCTCTCGTAGGCCATGGTGACCGAGTCCAGGCGCGGCCCGGACTCGGTCACCAGCGGCCCGATGTCGACGTACCGCCGGGCGTCCACCGCCCCGTCGGGGCGGGCCGGCACTCCGTCGAGAGTGGTCACTGCCCCTCGTGCGTCCACTGCCCCGCCCGGGCCGGCCGACGCTCCGTCCAGGGTGGTCACCCCTTGGCGGCCCGGAACCCGGCCTCCAGGTCGGCCAGAATGTCGTCGATGTGCTCGATCCCGACGGCCAGCCGGATCAGACCGGGGGTGACACCGGTGGTGAGCTGCTCGGCGGGCGACAGCTGGGCATGCGTCGTCGACGCCGGGTGGATCACCAGCGATCGCACGTCGCCGATATTGGCCAGGTTGGTGAACAGCTCGAGTGCGTCGCTGAACCGCTGGCCGGCCTCGACGCCGCCCTTGATCTCGAAGCAGACGATCGGCCCGCCGCCGATCGGCGAGTACTTCTCCTGCAGGTGGTGCCACGGGCTCGACGCCAGGCCCGGGTAGGACACCGATTCGACCTCGTCCCGGCCGGCCAGGAACTCGGCGACCCGGGTCGCGTTGTCGTTGTGCCGTCGCACGCGCAGCGACAGCGTCTCGACGCCCTGCGAGATGAGGAAGGCGTTGAACGGGCTGATCGCCGGCCCGATGTCGCGCAGCCCCTGCAGCCGGGCCTTGAAGATGAAGGCGACGTTCGTCTTGAACAGTCCTTCGGGGCCCAGGTCGACGCCCCAGGTGAGGTTGTTGTAGCTGGGGTCGGGGGTGTTGAAGTTCGGGAACCGGTCGGCGTGTGCGATCCAGTCAAAGTTGCCGGAGTCGACGATGACGCCGCCGATCGCCGTGCCGTGACCGCCCAGGTACTTCGTCGCCGAATGCACGACGATGTCCGCGCCGTGCTCGATCGGCCGGATGAGGTACGGCGTTGGCACGGTGTTGTCCACGATCAACGGCACGCCGACCTCGTGCGCCACGTCCGAGACGGCGCGGTAGTCCAGGACGTCCAGAGCGGGGTTGGAGATCGACTCGCCGTAGAACGCCTTGGTGTTCGGCTTCGCTGCGGCGCGCCATGACTCCGGATCGTCCGGGTTCTCGACGAAGTCGACGGTGATCCCGAGCTTGGGCAGCGTGTAGTGGAACAGGTTGTAGGTGCCGCCGTACAGCCGGGGCGAGGAGACGATCTGGTCACCGGCCTGTGCCAGGGTCAGGATGGCGAGGGTCTCCGCCGACTGCCCGGAGGCGACCAGCAACGCACCGACGCCGCCCTCCAGGGAGTTGATGCGGTCCTCCACCACGGCCTGGGTGGGGTTCATGATGCGGGTGTAGATGTTGCCGAGTTCCTCCAGCGCGAACAGCTTGCGGCCGTGCTCGGAGGAGTCGAAGGCGTACGAGGTGGTCTGGTAGATCGGCAACGCCCGGGCCTTGGTCGTCGGGTCGGGCGTCTGGCCGGCGTGGATCTGGCGGGTCTCGAAGGACCACTGGGAGGACATCGGGACGGCACTCCTGGGTTCGTTGGGGACGGGGACGGACGGCGCGATTCGAAGCGCCGGGGGATCAACAGCGACACATCCGCAAGACCGGCGCTCCTGTCGTCGAAGAGGTCCGACGTGCTGCGGACCCGCGCTTGCCGGTCACCGTGATCGGTGGCCGGCCAGGTCATCACCCGGGGCACCCCACCGCGTGTGGAGGGTTGCCGTCCAGCGAGCCGGGGCTGAGCTGGAACTCATGACCTCGGGCGAGTGTAGGACCCGGTCGTCGTCAAGTCACAGGGCGGCCCGGCGGTCAGCCGCCTCGTCGGGCGATCCGGTCGACACGTTGTCGGAGCGTGACTGCCCTGACCCAATCGGCGATCAGAAACTCCGACGCCGCGCCCCTGAGGGAAGAATCCCACCACTGCGTGTAACGAATGCACCAAGAGGAGCATCCCATCGGACCCTGGCGTCGTAATGCGGGATCCCGGACAATTCTCTTAGGCCGAATGGAGTATCTGGGCGTGGCGCACCCGCGACGGCCGTTGACATTCCTGTGACCTTGTTGTGATCCACATTGCAGCGCGGTAGAGCCGACCCGAAGGACGGAGCCGAGGTGAGCGAACGACACAACGTGCCGACCTACGTCGGTCAGGTCGAGCGCGACCCCGACGGCGCCCTGTGGGCGGTTCTCTACCTCGGCGATCAGGTGATCACCAAGGAACGGGTCACCTCGTTGAGGAGGGGCAAGCGACGGGTCACCGACCTCGTCCTGTCCGCGGCCGACGCCCTGGTGGAACGACCGAGCCGGGTGGCCCCTGCGCAACTCAACCGGCTGGTGGAACCGCGGGCAGCGGTCCCCCGCAACCGACGCGCACCGGTTGCCGGAACCGGCTGATCCTCCATCCTGGTAAGCGTGATTCCCACCGGCGCCCAAACGGTGCTGCACGGTCGCGGTCTGACCGCCGTCGTCACCGAGGTCGGCGCCACGTTGCGCGAGCTCAGCTTCAACGGCCGACCGCTCGTGGCCGGATTCGGACGGCACGAACTGCCGACCGGGTACCAGGGAGCGGTCCTCGCTCCATGGCCCAACCGCCTGGCGAGCGGTCGATACCAGTTGGGCGACAAGCAGTTCCAGCTGCCCTTGACGGAGCCGGAACGGGCGAACGCGCTGCACGGCCTTGTGTGCTTCGCACCCTGGCAGGTCGCCGTGGCCGAGTCCGAGTCCGTCACCCTGACCCATCGCATATGGCCGCAACGCGGCTACCCGTTCCTGCTCGACCTGCGGGCGCGGTACCTGATCGACGATCAGGGCCTGTCCTTCACGCTGACCGCGGTGAACCGCGGCGATTCGTCCGCACCGTACGGTGCGTCCTTCCATCCATACCTGGTCGCGGGGGGTGGCGTCGTCGACGAGTGGACCCTCCAGGTGCCGGCCGCGAGCCATCTGACCGTCGACCCGGACCGGCTGCTGCCGATCAGCCTCGCACCGGCGGCGGCCGCCGGATACGACTTCCACGTGCCAACGCCTCTGCGCGGGATCGAGATCGATCACGCCTTCACCGATCTGGGCTTCGACGACGACGGCGCGGTGACCCTGCGCCTGGTCGGGCCGAGCGGCCGGGGAGTGGCGATGACCTGGGACCGGAGCTCACCGTGGCTGCAACTGTGCATCCCGGGCCTGGAGAACCCGACGATGAACCGCAGGGCGCTGGCCGTCGAACCGATGACCTGCCCGCCGGACGCCTTCAACTCCGGGGTCGACCTGATCACCCTGGGACCGGGCGGGGAGCACACGTTCCACCTCACGATCGCCCCGATCGGCTGAGGAGTCGAACCAGCTGACGCCCGGGAATGCCCGATACGCACACTTTGACATGACCCATTCCGAGGACGCGCTGATCGGCGACGCAAGGGTGACCCATACGCCTGAAATGCACGTTCATGGGGCCCTCGTGGAAGATGACATCCACGTCACCAGTCGAAGAAGCCCGGCCTCGTGGATCTCACCGCCACCACCCGCGGTCCATACTGGGAGCTCAAGGGCTTCACCCTGAGGGGACGGGCCTTGCGGGGCCGGTCCGCCATTCGACTGGTCGGGCCGATCTGCCTGATCGGACTGATCGGCCACGCCGAGTGAAGACAAGCGCTCGCTCCGCGAACAGAAACCTTCACTCGCCGCGCCTCACCCGCCGCGCCGCCACCCGCCGCGCCGCCACCCGTCGCGCCTGCACCCATCGCCCCTTCACTCGTCGAGCCTTCGCCCATCGCGCCCCCACCCGCTGCCCGTGCACCCGCCGCCCGTGTCGCCGCCCGGTCGCTACCCGGCGAACTGTCGGCGCGATCACCCTTGCCACACTCTGAACACACGTTTAGCATTCTGTTCATGCGTTCAGCACAGACGCTGTCGGCCGATCTCACCGCACGGGCGCGGATCAGGGATTCGGCGATCCTCTACATCGGTCGGCACGGCTCGAGCGCGGCGACGATGCGGGCCATCGCTGCAGACGCCGGCGTCTCCCCCGCCCTGGTCATCCACCATTTCGGCTCCAAGGACGGCCTGCGGGAGGAGTGCGATGCGCACGTCACGCAGCTGATCGACGACCTGACCCGGCAGGCGTCGTCACACCTGGGGGTCGGCGACACGCTCGACCTGATCGGCGCGTCGCCGCGCCTGGCCCCGCTCGCCCACTACGTCGTGCGAACGATGAACGAGGGCGGCGCCTTCGCCCAGCGCCTGTGGCAGCGACTCGTCGACGACACCGAGCGGTACCTGCAGGCCGCGGTGGCCGGTGGAGTCGCCCGTCCGACCGAGGACGAACGTGCACGCGCCGAGTTGGTCGTCATCTTCAAGTTGGGCACCTACTCGTTCGCTCGCTACGGAGTCGACGCACCGTCCGACACACATCCCGCCGACTTGGACATACCGGCGATCACCGATCGGTACGGGGTGCCAGCGCTGGAACTGTTCACCCACGGTCTGTACCTGACCGACGAGTACCTGAATGCCTTCCGGCGGCGCAGCACCACCACAGAATCGAGGCAATCATGAATGCGATCGACATGCGCGGCGTGGTCAAGACTTTCGGCGCTGTTCGGGCGCTCGACGGACTCGACCTGGCGGTGGCCGCCGGGGAGGTGCACGGCGTCCTCGGACCGAACGGCGCCGGTAAGTCCACGGCCATCCGCGTGCTGCTGGGTCAGTTGCGCGCCGACGCCGGAACCTCGACCGTGCTCGGCGCGGACGCCTGGCGGGATGCGGTCGCGTTGCACCGGCGATTGGCATATGTGCCCGGTGAGGTCAGCCTGTGGCCGAACCTGTCCGGTGGCGAGGTGATCGATCTGCTCGCGCGGCTGCGCGGCGGCATCGACATGCGCCGCCGGGACGAGCTGATCGAGCGGTTCGAATTGGACCCGCGCAAGAAGGGTCGCGCCTACTCCAAGGGCAACCGGCAGAAGGTTGCGATCGTCGCCGCCTTCGCCTCCGACGTCGAGCTGCTCATCCTCGATGAGCCGACGTCCGGCCTGGACCCGTTGATGGAGGCCGTCTTCCAGGACTGCATCAACGCCGAGAAGGACCGTGGTCGGACGGTCCTGCTGTCCAGCCACATCCTGTCCGAGGTCGAGGCGCTGTGCGATCGGGTCAGCATCATCCGGGCGGGTCAGGTGGTGGAGACCGGCACCCTGGCCGAGCTGCGGCACCTGACCCGTACGTCGATCGCCGCCGAGATGGACGCCATCCCGGAGGGCATCAACCGGCTCCCCGGCGTGCACGACACCGTCGTGGAGGACCACCGGATCAAGCTGGACGTCGATTCCTCGGCCCTCGACGGGGTCCTCAGGGCACTGGTGAACGGCGGTGTGCGCACCCTCAGCGCGACCCCACCGACCCTGGAGGAGCTGTTCCTGCGCCACTACGGCGACCACCTCGAACCGGCCGGCGAACCAACCGACGAGCCGGCGGACGAGGCGGACGACCCGACCGAACCGAAGGCCGACCCGAAGACCGACGCCGTGCCGGGCGCCACCCGACGGAAGGCGGCACTGCGATGACCGCGACGCTCCACCGCTCGCCGGCGACGACCGGGCCGGCCAACCGGAACCGGCTCACCGGCACGGGCACGCTGATCCGGCTGAACCTGCGCCGCGAGCGCATCCCACTGCTCGTCTGGGTGTTGGGCATCGCCGTGGTGGCCGCGTCGACCTTCGCGACCATCGCAGCGCTCTACCCCGACCAGGCCGAGCGCGACGCCCTCGCCCAGAGCATCGCGCTCAACCCGGCGTTCCTGGCGATCACCGGTCCCATCAACGGCACGTCGGTGGGCGCGATCTCGGCATGGCGGGTCAGCGCCGTCGGCACCTCCCTGGTCGCGCTGATGGCGGTGTTCACCGTCATCCGTCGCACCCGCGCGGACGAGGAGGCGGGTCGCACCGAACTGCTGGCCTCCTCAGTCGTCGGGCGCGCCGCTCCCCTGGCCGCGGCGGTGATCGTGGCGATCGGCGCCGCGCTGGCCATCGGCGTGCTCACCACGTCGGCCGGCCTGGCGAACGGGCAGGATGCGCTGGGCTCCATCGCCTTCGGCGGCGCCATGGCCGGCTGCGGGCTGGTGTTCGCCGGGGTCGCCGCGGTTGCCGCCCAGCTCGCCGAAAGCTCCCGAGCTGCCGTCGGCCTGGCCTGCGCGGCGGTCGCCGTCGGGTACGGGCTCCGAGCGGTCGGCGATGTCGAGTCCTCGCTGAGCTGGCTGACCTGGCTCAGCCCGCAAGGCTGGGCCAACCACATGCAGCCGTTCGGCGATGACAACCTGTGGGTCCTGGGTTTGTTCGCCCTTGCCACCGTTGCCACGCTGGTGCTCGCCGTCCGGCTGCTCGACCGCCGCGATCTGGGACTCGGCCTCGTCCCGGCCCGGCTCGGACCCGCGACCAACGCCCGCTTCCGGACGCCGGAGGGGCTGGCCGTCAGGCTGCACCGGGGCACCCTGATCGGCTGGCTCGCCGGCATGGTCGCGATCGGCGCGGTGACCGGTGCGGTCGCCTCCACCAGCGACGACCTACTGACCGGTAACCCCCAGCTGGAACACGTGATGGCACAGATCGGCGGCGCCGGCGCGATCACCGACACATTGCTGTCCGTGATGGGCGTGCTCACCGGGCTGCTCGTCGGCGGCTACGCCATCGCGACGGCACTGCGGATGCGCAGCGAGGAGGTCGCCGATCGAGTGGGACCGGTCCTGGCCACCGCGGTAGGCCGCACCCGGTGGATGGTCGGCCACCTGCTGTTCATGGTGCTCGGGCCCGCGCTGCTGCTGCTGACCGCCGGCCTCGCGGCGGGCCTGCTGAACGCGCTCCAGACGGGCGAGTTCGACGACCGGTTCGGCGGTGCGCTGGGCGCGATGCTGGTGCAGCTGCCGGCGACGCTGGTGCTCGGCGGGATCGCGGTCGCCCTCGTCGGGCTGCTCCCCCGGTTCACCGGGATCGCCTGGGGCGTCCTGGTCGCCGCACTGCTGCTCGGGCAGCTCGGCGAGCTGCTCCAGTTGCCCCGGTGGCTGATGGACCTGTCGCCTTACAGCCACGTGCCGCAGGTGCCGGTCGCCCCGATGGATTGGACACCCATGGTGCTGCTGACCCTGGTGGCGGCCGCCTTTGTCGTGGCCGGGGTGCTCGGCTTCCGGCGCCGCGACGTGAGCTGACTAACGGTCCGGCGCCTGCGCCGCGGCCAACACCTCGGCGTGGGCACGGGCGACCGCTCGCAACGCCGACTCCGGGTCCTCGCCGCGGGCGCCGGCCGCGTAGGCGATCCGGAAGATCTGCTCGGCAGCCGAGTCTGCCTCGAGCGGAGCGACATCGAGTCCGAACATCGCGGCCCGGGCGCCGAGCTTGGCGGCGAGCGCGACGGCGGGTTGCCCGAAGGCCACCCCGTCCAGCACACCGGCCTTGCCGCGCTCGGTCCGCTTCAACTCGTCCCAACGTTGCTGCTGGTCGGCCGCCGTCCAACGCGCGGCCGACGCATCCGGGGAGGCGAACACGTGAGGATGGCGGCGGACGAGCTTGCCGACCAGGTCGGCCGCCACCTCGTCGATACCGAAACCGCCCTCGTCAGAAGGGGTTTCGGTGGCAATGCGCGCGTGGAACAGCACCTGTAGCAGCACGTCGCCGAGCTCCTCGCGGATGGCCGCGGGGTCGGCGCGTTCGACCGCGTCAACGAGTTCGTAGCACTCCTCGACCAGGTAGCGGACCAGCGAGGCGTGGGTCTGCTCGGCGTCCCACGGGCAGCCGCCGGGCGAGCGCAGCCGATCCATCACCGCGACCGCGTCCAACAGCGCCTGGTGCGGCGGCGCAGCGGGTGCCGGCCCCGGCGATGACGACGCCGGCGATGCCGTCACAGGTCGCGGGTCGTGGGAACGACGCGCATCGCCAGCTGGTCCCACTCGCCCATCCGTGGATTCACCGTGACTCCCGCCTGCTCGGCGTAGGGCTGCAGCAGGGCGGCCGCGGCGATCTCGTGCTGGGTGGTCAAGTCCTGCACCCGCAGGATCTGCGCGGCGGAGACCTCGGCGGGCGCCTGCGCCCGATCGAGCACCCGCACCACGTAGAACCCGTCGGAACCCTGGTTGATCAGCACCGCACCCTGCTCGGCCTCCAGTACGCCGTCCCAGACCGACAGTCGATTGCTCAGCAGATCGACGGAGCCGGTCGGCAGCGCCTGGGCCTGCGAGTCGAGGGCCGGCAGCGGGCTGCCGGCCGGCAGGGCGAGCAGCTGCTCACGCAGCTGCCTCGCCTGGTCCTCGGTCGACACCCGGACGCCGTCGATGACGACCGTGACGTTGGTGAACGACAGCGGTCGGTCCGCGGACGCCGTCAGCAGACCCTCCAGGCGCAGCTGATCGCGGTAGTCCTGCGCCTCCGCCCGCGACCCCGGCGCCCGGTTCGCCATCGCGGCGTTGACCTGGGCGTCGGTGACCTCGACGCCGCGGTCCTGCGCGGCAATCCGGAGCAGCTCGCTGCGGATCGCCGCCGTGGCCTGCAGGCGGTTCAGGTAGGCCAGCCCGTACACCGACAGCGCCGGCTGTCCCTGCTCCTGCAGCTGGCCGGAGAACGCCACCGATCGGTCGAAGATTGCCTGCTCCGGAATGGACACGTCGCCGACGACGGCCGCTGCGGTCGCGGACGTCGCGCACGCGGTGCCGGTCAGCAGGACAGCCACCGCCGCGAACGCGCCGAGCACCAGACGCCTGATTCTCACCCGGACACCTTCGCACACGTCACGCCGGCCATCAGCGGCCGGACATCAGCTACCGGACATCAACTGCCGGGACATGGTGGGGCGGGCGGACCTTTCGGGACCGCCCGCCCGCCGGATGGCAAACGTCGATGGTGCCGGAGCGACCGGCAGGTGACCTTGAGCCGTCTACTCAGTAGGCGCCGGCGGATCCGAAGACCGCCTTGGCGGTGCGCCACAGGATGACCAGATCGCCGGTGATGGACCAGTTCTCCACGTAATAGACGTCCAGTCGCACGCTGTCGTCCCAGGTCAGGTCGGATCGACCCGAGACCTGCCACAGGCCGGTCATGCCCGGCTTGACAAGCAGCCGGCGCAGGGCGTCGGTGCCGTAGAGGTCGACCTCCCGGCGCAGCGGGGGACGCGGGCCGACGAGGCTCATCTCTCCTGTCACCACGTTGAACAGCTGCGGCAGCTCGTCGATGCTGAACCGCCGGATGAACTTGCCGACCTTGGTGATGCGCGGGTCGTTACGGATCTTGAACAGCACCTGGTTGCCCGCGTCCCGCTCCGACTGCAGCGTGGCCAGCCGCGCCTCGGCATCCACCACCATCGACCGGAACTTGATCATCCGGAACGTCCGGCCGTTGATGCCCACCCGGTCCTGCCGGAAGAACACCGGACCCTTGCTGGTCGTCTTGATGGCGATCGCGACGGCTAACAGCACCGGCGAGAACAGCACGATCAGGGTCAGGCTGCCGAACAGGTCGAACATCCGCTTGACGATGCGGTTGGCGCCCCGGTAGGTCGGGTGGTCGACGTGGATCAGCGGGAGCCCTGCAACCGGCTGGGTGTGCACCCGCGGGCCGGCGATGTTGGTCAGCGCGGGGGCCAGGATCAGCTCGGTGTCGGTGCCCTCCAGGTCCCAGCTGAGCCGCCGTACCGCACTCGGGCTGAAGGCTGCGGACGCCGTCACCGCCACCGCGTCCGCGCCCATGGAGGTCGCGATGCGTGCCACGTCGGACGGTGGTCCGAGCACCGGCACGCCGTCGAGGGAATCGTCCTCGCTCCTTCCCGGCTGCCGCGGGTCGGGGTTCACGCAGACGCCCATCACGCGGTATCCCGCCTGGGGCGCCCGGGCGAGATCGGCGAGCAGCTCGCTGACCGTGTGTCGGTCGCCGACCGCAACCAGCTGCGACATCATCGCGCCCTCGTTGCGCCGGCGCCCAAGCCAGCGGCGCCAGACGTAGCGAGTGGCCAGCAGCGCGACCAGCCCGGCCGGCAGCATGATGATCACGTACGACCGCGGCAGGTTCAGGTCGAACAGGTACGACCCGATCGCGACGAGCCCGAAGACGCTCAGCGAGGCCTGGATCACCCGCTTGTACTCCACCGGACCGTGTCCGGTGACCGTGCCGTCCCTGCTGCCCGACCAGTCGAGGGCCAGCAGCCAGGCCACGACGAGGAACGCGGTGGTCGCGACGAACGGCAGGTATCCGGGTTCGGCGGAGATGCGGGTCGGGATCGGCGGCTCGAACAGGTGCACGCCGGCGCCCGCAGCGATCAGGCACACCAGGTCGGTGAAGAAAAGCCGGCGGGCATATCGGTCGGCCCAGGTCCGGCGGGTCGGTCGCACACGCTCGGTGGTGCTCTGCTCCGACCGATCGATCGCCGTACGGAACTCGCGGATGTTGAACTCGACGGTGTCCTCGAGCGCCCGGGCGTCGTCGTCGGACAGGCTCACCGCCGACGGATCGATCCGGGCGCTGCCGGACCCGGCCTCGGTGCGCTTGTCGCCGGCGTCGGGCACGGGCGTCGCGTGCCTCACGCCGCGCCGCCGGGTGTGCGGACCCGTTGGTCGGCCCACGGTCGGATCGGTCAGCGCCATGGTGCGTCCTCACGTGCGACATGCGAGCGATCGGAAAACGGAGCGATCCGGATCGGCCTGCGACACCCCGCGGGACCGTTGCCGTGCCGGCCTCGGCCGCGTGGGTCGGCGCCCACGGAGTGCTGTGACTCAGAGCGCTCGGTGTGGGTGCATCCCAGTCTCAGGCCGGACAAATGTAACCTGTCGTAATCGACGGGTAAACCATTCCGGGTGATATTGCACCTATCGTGTGAAGTACGCATCTGGGACAGGGGGCCATCGTCGCAGACAGTTGGCATGGGTTCCACGATCAGATGATCACGACCGCGCTCGACATTCCGGCGGACGTGCCGATGGCCGACGTTGAACAGGTCGTTGACGTTCGGCGCGCGGCCGATCCACAGGCGCATGCCTCTCCCCCAAGAACAAGTCATCACTGAATGTGAACGATCGGCCCGGAGCCACCTCGCCGAACATCTGAGCGGGCCACAGCCTTGGTCGATCACGCTGTGATTGATAGTAGTCGCCTTGACCACGATCGGGCTAATCACTAGCCATTCGAGGACACAGAGACCTCGTCCGATGACTACGATCAGTCAATCTTCGCAGGGCGAACACCGAATGGTCACTGATCGGGGGTCCCACGCAACCCTTTCGGGGGTCGAGGCGTCAGTGGATACCGTTTGGGCTCGTTGGCGCCTGCCGGACGCGGCCCCGGTGACACCGGGTTGACGGCGTCGGAACGCGCGGGCGCCAGATCCCGCGACACCCATCTGGCCGGATCACCGCAAGAGGCTGCCAGGGCAGCCGCAGAGGGTAGCGTGCGAGGCGAGTCTCGCGGCGGGGGCCCTCGGGATCGATGGAGGATTGAAGGTGACGCAGCCCGGAGTACCGCGGGGTCCGGAACCCCGGATTCACCCGGCCACCCCGGGCACCGGGCGAGTCGACCCGGGTGCGAGCGGTGGCCAGTCGGACGTGTGGCTGGTGGTGCCGGTGTTCAACGAGGGCCCGATCGTCGGCGAGGTACTGGCCGACGTACTGCGCACCTTCCCCAACGTGGTCTGCGTCGACGACGGCAGCATGGACGGGTCGGCGGCGGCGATCGAGCGCACCTCGGCCCACCTGGTGCGTCACCCGGTCAACATCGGGCAGGGAGCGGCGCTGCAGACCGGCGTCGAATTCGCCCGCCGGCGGCACGGCGCGGAGTACTTCGTCACCTTCGACGCCGATGGCCAACACCAGGTCGACGACGTCCTGCGGATGGTCCACCGCCTGCGCACCGAGCCTCTCGACATCGTGCTGGGCACCCGGTTCGGCAGCCCGGCGGCCGCCTCGGTGCCCTGGATGAAGCGGGTGATCCTGCGCACTGCCACCGCGATCAGTCCGCGCAGCAGGCGGATGCAGCTCACCGACACCCACAACGGACTACGCGTGTTCAACCGCCGGGTGGCCAGCGAGTTGCAGCTCACCACCAACGGCATGGGCCACGCATCGGAGTTCGTCGAGCTGATCGACCTGATGGGGTGGCGGGTGGCCGAGGAACCGGTGACCGTCCTTTACACCGACTACTCGGTGGCCAAGGGGCAGTCACTGCTCAACGGGGTCAACATCATCTTCGATTCGGCGGTCCGCGGCAGCGGGCGGCGGGCGGAGGCACGCCGATGACCGCCATCAAGGTCGTTCTGATCCTGGCCGTTCTCGGCCTGCTGGTGCTGCTCGTCCGCCACCACGGCACCAACCGGACCGGCGCCTACACCAAGATCGGGATGGCGCTGTTCCTGGTCTTCGCGATCTACGCGGTGATCCGGCCCGGCGATGTCAGCTGGGTCGCCGACCAACTGGGGGTCGGTCGAGGCACGGACCTGGTGCTCTACCTGCTGGTCGTCGGATTCGGCTACTTCGCCATCTCCACCTACCTGCGGTTCAAGGAGCTCGAGCTCAAGTTCGCACGGCTGGCGCGGGTCCTGGCCCTGGTGGAGGCCGCCCAGCGTGAGCACGAACGGCACTGCCCCGTGCCCGTTCGTCCGAGCGTGGCGCAGGCGGGTGCCATCGACGGCGCGGCCGCCGGCCGCGCCGTCCAATCCGTTGGTGAGCACACCGTCGTCGCGAGCGAGCACTCCGACCGGTCCGAGCTCGCCTATCAAAGCGAGCACTGAGACCACCGGCACCGGCTCGCGAGTCGGTGCGATTCAGCGGTGCCGCAGCGCCCCTGGCGCCATGGTCAGGGCATCACGCAGCACTCGAAGGCGCAGCCGAGGGTCGAAATTGGCAGGCCGCGGCTCCGCCCGGTGCCGGATCCGGCGGGCGGCCAACGAGCCGGTGGTCAGCGCGAACCGCCCGAACTGCGCGAGGGCGACCGGCAGCGGGGCGCAGCGCAGCAGCGTGAGCAGCCGGTTCCGCTCGTTGTAGTAGTGGAACATCCGGGACCGGGTGTCCGAGGTGGCGGCGTGGCGATGGACGACCCTGGCGGCCGGCACCGCCCTGATGCGCCACCCCGCCCGGCGCAGCCGCCATGAGGTGTCCAGGTCCTCGTAGTAGACGAAGTACTCGGCCGGGAACCCGCCCACGGCCCGCACCGCGTCGGTGCGCATGAGCGCGGCACCTCCGGAGAACCCGAACACGTCGACGACCTGGTCGGGGATCCGGTCGACCGGGATGCCGGCGTCCACGTCGACGCCGTACCAGCGATCGTTCAGCTCCGTCCCGAAGTTGTTCACCGTGTCCGGACTGTCGGCCAGCAGCATCAGCGACGTCCAGGCCGCTGCCTCGCGGTCATCGCGGGCGATGGCGAGCAGTTGCTCCAGCCAGTCGGGGGCGGGAACGGCATCGTCGTTGAGCAGCGCGACGAACCGTGTCCCGACCTCGGCCAGCGCAGCCGCGACGCCGCCGGCGAACCCGAGGTTCGCCGGCATCCGGCGCACCGTGCCCGCCGGAGCCACTCGATCCAACACGTCGGCGGTGCCGTCGGTGGACGCATTGTCGATCACCAGCAGCCGATGGTCGACGGTCTGCAGGTCGAGCCCGGCGAGCGTGTCGGCCAGGAACCGCGCGGCACGGTAGGTGACCACGACGACGGTGACATCACTGCCGGTCACGGGAGTGAGCCTATGCGGATCGCCGGCCAGTGCATCGGTCGGCAGCGTCGACGTGCCACTCCGACCACCGATGGGCGGCGCGGTGACCTCTGTCATCAACGAGGTGTCCATCGGCCCTCAATTCGATCTAGGTCACCGGGGCTCCCGCCGCGGCGTTCGGTCCTCAATATGCCAGGCCGATCGATGGATCGGTGGCCGTCGCCGCCGGGGCGCGCGGCATTGTTTTATATCTGCGACCTGCGGCGGCCTGCGGGCATGGTGGGCATGTCCGGATCGGCGATGGCCACCTGCGCGAACGGCGCGTCTGCGCGGTTGTGACCAGCGTTACCGATACCGTGCATTCCCACCGAGTCCGGGAGAGTGCCGTGAACCCAGGTCCTGGCGAAGCCACCAAGTACGACATCGAGATCGACCTGGGGGCCGAGAACACCTCGCATCGCCACATGGTCGAAATGATCGGGTCCAACAAGCGTGTTCTGGACGTCGGTTGCTCGACCGGCTACCTGGCCAAGACCCTGCGCGGCTTCGGCAACCGGGTCACCGGCATCGAATACGACCCGGAGGCCGCTCAGGCGGCCCGGGCGTATGCAGAGCAGGTCGTGGTCGCCGACCTCGACCAGGTCGCCCTGGACACGGCGGTGCCCGGCCAGCTCTTCGACGTGGTGGTCTTCGGTGACGTGCTGGAGCACCTGCGCGATCCACTGCCGACGCTGCGGCAGGCCAGGCATCTGCTCGCCCCCGGCGGCTACGTCGTCATCTCCATTCCGAACGTCGCGCACGGCGACGTCCGGATGAGCCTGATGCTTGGCCGCTTCCCGTACCGCCGGTTGGGCCTGCTCGACGCCACCCACCTGCGGTTCTTCACCCGGTCGAACCTGCAGGAACTGCTGGGCAGCGCCGGCTTCGCGGCGATCCAGGTACGCACCACGACAGCGCCGTTGTTCTGCACCGAGATCGGCGTGCGACCCGACGAGATCGACCCGTCCGTCGCTGCGATGGTCGGATCCGATCCGGACTCCCTGGTCTATCAGTTCGTACTCACCGCGGTGCCACAGGACGCCACCACGATCGCCGCCGAGACCGCCTGGTCGACCCAGCAGCTGGTCGCCCGCTTGGATGCCGACCTCCAGACGGCCCTTGCACAAGCCAGGGACCTGCAGGAACTGAACGTTGCGCTGCAGGCCGAGCTCGATCAGACCCGGATCCGGCTGACCGAGGCGCAGGCCGCGGAGCGCGAGCTGACCGCGCTGCGGGCCACCCGCACGCTGCGCACCCGATCGGCCACGTTGCGCATGATGGGTCGCGCCTGAGTCCCTCGGTGGTCCGGTCCGCCCGCGGCCCGACCGGAAGCGGACCGGACTCGCTGTAGCATCTGACGAATGCGGGAGCGACCGGGATGAGCCTTTCGAACGACCTTCGGGCCTCGCGGGAGATTCTATTCAACCTGACAATGCGCGAGGTCCGCGGGAAATACAAGCGGAGCTTTCTCGGGCAGACCTGGTCGTTGTTGAATCCGATCGCCTCGTTGGCGATCTACACCGTCGTCTTCGGCTTCGTGCTCCGGGCGACGCCGCCCCCCGGGGAGCCGAGCGGAATCGACGTCTTCACGCTGTGGCTCGCCTGCGCGTTGCTTCCCTGGACGTTCTTCGCGAACACCGTGCAGGGCGGCATGGGTGCCCTGCTGACCAACGCCAATCTCCTGCAGAAGGTGTATTTCCCCAGGTACACGCTGGTCGTCGCGAACATGCTGGCCTGCCTGGTCACCTTCGGCTTCGAGCTGGCGGTGCTGGCCGGGATCGCGGTCATCTTCGGCAGCGCGATCTGGATCTGGATCCCCCTGGTGCTGGTGTTCGTCGCCCTGCTGGCCCTGTTCGGCCTTGGTCTTGGCCTCATGCTCTCGGTCGCCAACATCTATTTCCGGGACACCGCACAGTTCGTCGGGATCCTCATGCAGGTGTGGTTCTACGCGACGCCGATTGTCTATCCGGTCACCCTCATCATGCAGACCCAGGCCGATTTGGCGGCGAAGGGGAACGATTTCCCATTGTTGTGGTTCTACCAGCTCAACCCGATGGAAAGATTCGTGCAGATCTTCCGTGACCTTTTGTACGACAACCGGCTGCCGCCGTGGGAGGACATGGCGTATTGCCTCGGCGCGACGATCGTCTCGCTGGGCCTTGGCGCCCTGGTGTTCAGCCGGTACCAGGCCCGGATCGCGGAGGAACTGTGACCGACGCCGCCGTCACGGTGGAGGACCTGTCCAAGCGCTTCAAGCTGTACCGGGAGCGCAACCAATCCATCAAGGCCGCACTGATGCGCGGCAAACGCGCCGCCTACGAGGAGTTCTGGGCGCTGCGCGACGTGACGTTCGAGATTCCCGAGGGGTCCACCTTCGGGTTGATCGGCGAGAACGGGTCGGGCAAGTCGACGCTGCTCAAGTGCATCGCCAAGATCCTGCAGCCGGACAAGGGGCGGATCACCTCGCGCGGCCGGGTCGCCGCGCTGCTCGAGCTGGGGTCGGGCTTCCACCCCGAGCTGTCCGGCCGGGAGAACGTCTACCTCAACGGATCGATCCTCGGTCTGAGCCGCAAGGAGCTGGCCGCGCGGTTCGACGAGATCGTCGACTTCTCCGGCATCGAGGATTTCATCGACCAGCCGGTCAAGAACTACTCGTCCGGCATGTACGTGCGGCTCGGGTTCGCGATCGCGATCAACATCGATCCCGAGATCCTGCTGGTGGACGAGATCCTGGCGGTCGGCGACGCGGCGTTCCAGGAAAAGTGCATGGACAAGTTCCTGGACCTGCGGCGATCCGGGAAGACCGTGGTGATCGTCAGCCATGCGATGGGTTCGCTGCGCAGCATGTGCGATCACGCGGCCTGGCTGCAGAAGGGAAGGCTCATCGAGGTGGGCACGACCGCCCAGACCGTCGACGACTACGTCGACGCCACCCATGTGGAACGCGAGCAGGTCACCGTCGCCGACGACGCCACCCGGTGGGGCTCCGGCGAGGCCCGGATCACCGAGGTCGAACTGGTCAACGGGCGGGGCGAGCGGAGCCCGCGGTTCCGCACCGGCGACGAGTTCATCGTGCGGATCCACTTCGAGTTCGACGAGCGCATCGAACAACCGGTGTTCGGGCTGGCCATCACCACGGTCGAGGGCTTCTACCTGTGGGCGTTCCACAGCCGGGACGGAGACTTCATCCCCGACTCGCTGGAGGGTGTCGGCAGCATCGACATGCGGGTGCCGGCGTTGATGCTGCAGCCCGGCAGCTTCGAGATCACCGCGTCCATCGTCGATTACACGACGCACCACACCTACGACTTCCTGCGCAACTGCACCCGGTTCGACGTCGACCTGGGCGAGCCGCGGGAGTCGGGCGGGCCGGTGGTGCTCGGCGGGGCCTGGGGCAACGTGCAGAACGGGGGCCGCTCCGCCGGCGCGCCGGCGGAGGTGACCGCATGAAGATCCGGCGGACCGGTCTGGTCTCGGTCATTCTGGTGAACTTCCGGGGCGCCGACGACACCATCGCCTGCATCCGCGGCCTGCGCGAGATGGACTGGCCGGCCGAGCGGCTGCAGATCGTGTGCGTCGACAACGACTCCGGGGACGACAGCGTCGCCCGCATCCAGGCCGCCGACCCGGACGTGCTACTGGTCCCGGCGAAGGAGAACCTCGGCTTCGCCGGCGGCTGCAACCTGGGTGCGGCCCGTTCGTCGGGCGAGTACATCGCCTTCCTCAACAACGACGCCCGCCCGGATGCGGCGTGGCTGCGCGCGGCGATGGGCGCCTTCACCCAGGCCCCCGACGTCGGTGCGGTCGCCAGCAAGGTGCTCGACTGGGACGGCCGGCGCATCGACTACGTCGGCGGATCGGTCACCTGGTTCGGCATGGGCTACAAGCCCGACTGTGACCGGCTCGACGACGGCAGCCACGACGAACCGGGGAACGTCCTTTTCGCCACCGGCGCGGCGACGGTGATGCGGGCCGACGTCTTCGACATCGCCGGCGGGTTCGACGAGCGCTATTTCATGTTCTTCGAGGACGTCGACCTGGGCTGGCGGCTGAACCTGCTGGGCTGGAAGGTCCGCTACGAACCGGCGTCGGTGGCCTACCACCGCCAGCACACCTCCATGAACAAGTTCGCCGGCTTCCGCGAGACGTACCTGCTGGAACGCAACGCACTGTTCACCCTGTACAAGAATCTCGACGACCGCTCGCTGGACCGGGTCCTTCCCGGCGCGCTGCTGCTGGCCGTCCGCCGGGCAGTGCTGCGCGGCGACCGGGACCCGAACGAGCTGGACCTTCGGCATCCCGGCGGCGACGAACGGCCCGCCGAGGAGGTGTCGAAGCAGACCCTCGCCGGCCTCTACGCCATCGACCGGATGGCCGCCCACATCACCGATCTGACGGTCGACCGACAGGAGCTGCAGCGGCGGCGCCGAGTGTCCGATGCGCAGCTGCGCCCGCTGTTCGGGAACCTGCTGGAGGAGCTGCACGACCTGCCGGGGCACCGCGAGGCGCACACGGACATCGTGTCGGCGCTGGAGATCGAACCGGTGGCCCGCAGGCGTCGGATCGTGATCATCACCGGCGACGTCATCGCCAAGGCGATGGCCGGGCCGGCGATCCGGGCCTGGAACTTCGCGACCCATCTGAGCAGGGAACACGAGGTCCGCCTACTGACCTCGGCCGACATCGGCATGTGGTCACCCGATTTCGAGGTGCTGAGCATCGCGCGGGAGGACCCGCGGGCCGCCGACAGCCACATCGACTGGTGCGACGTGGTGGTCTTCCAGGGCCACGCGATGGCCGAGTACCGTGCCCTGCAGCTCACCGACAAGCCCATCGTCGTCGACCTGTACGACCCGATGCATCTGGAGCAGCTCGAGCAGGCCAGGGAGCGCGGACCGCAGGTCTGGACCCGGGAGGTCGAGGCGGCCACCGGCGTGCTGAACCAGCAGATCCGGCGGGGCGACTTCTTCCTGTGCGCCAGCGAACGACAGCGGCACTTCTGGTTGGGGCAGTTCGCCGCGCTCGGCCGGGTCAACCCGCTGAACTACGCCGCCGACAGCTCGCTGAACCGCCTGCTGGCCCTCGTACCCTTCGGCATGCCATCGGTCGATCCGGTCCGCACCGGGCCGGGAATGCGTGGCGTCGTTCCGGGCATCGGCCAGGACGACAAAGTGATCATCTGGGGCGGCGGCATCTACAACTGGTTCGACCCGCTCAGCCTCATCCGCGCGGTCGACCTGCTGCGCCGCGACCACCCGACCGTCCGGCTGTTCTTCCTGGGCATGCAGCACCCGAACCCGATGGTGCCCAAGATGCAGATGGCCGTGCAGGCCCGCGACCTGGCCGAATCGCTCGGCCTGACCGGCACCCACGTGTTCTTCAACGAGAAGTGGGTCGCCTACGACGACCGGCAGAACTACCTGCTGGACGCCGACGTGGGGGTCAGCACCCATTTCGAGCACATCGAAACCACCTTCTCGTTCCGCACCCGCATCCTGGACTACCTGTGGGCCGGCCTGCCCATCGTGACCACCCGCGGCGACGGGTTCGGCGACCTGGTCGCGGCGCGGGGCATGGGCGTCGCAGTCCCGGAATCCGACCCGGTGGCGCTGGCCTGGGCGCTCGAGACGATGCTGTTCGACGAGCCGGCCGCCGAACGCGCCCGCGCCAACGTGGCCGACGTGCGGCAGGACTTCACCTGGGACCGAACGCTGGCCCCGCTGATCGCGTTCTGCCGGGATCCCCGACCCGCGCCGGACCGGGTTCCGCCGGAGACCGAGGCCTCGGCGGCGCCGGGCGGCGCCGCTCGGCGGTTCGGGCACCAGTTCCGCAAGGACCTGCAGACCACCCGCCGGCATCTGGCCGAGCTCGGGCTACAGGGCACGCTGGCCGCGGCGACGGCCCGGGTACGCCGGACGGTCGCGGCGCGGCACCGGCCACCGCGGAGCTGACGTGCGGGTCGTGCTGGACGGCACACCGCTGCTCGGCGCCGACACCGGCGTCGGGCGGTACACCCGGCGCCTGCTGGACGCGCTGGCCTCGCGCGGCGACCTCGATCTGACCGCGATCGCGTTCACGCTGCGCGGCGCAGGCACGCTCGCCCGCTCGCTGCCCGCCGACGTGGCCGCGCGCCGCCGCCCCGCGCCCACCCGAGCGCTGCGAAAGGCCTGGTCCAGCACCGGGTTTCCGCCGGTCGAGCTGCTGGCCGGGCGGGCGGACGTGTTCCACGCGACAAATCTGGTGTTGCCCCCGACGTCCCGGGCCGGCGGCGTGCTGACCATCCACGACCTGGGCTTCCTGAACACGCCGGGGACGGCCGACACCACCGGCCGGGACCTGCGCGAACTGGTGCCGCGCAGCCTGGGCCGGGCGGCCGTGGTGTGCACGCCGACCCGAACCTTGGCCGAGAAGGTGCTCGACGCCTACGGACCCCGGGTGTCCCGCATCGAGGTCACCCCACCCGGCGTGGACGCCGAATGGCTGACGGTCACCCCGCCGTCCCCCGCGGATCGGCGACGGCTGTCCCTGCCCGACCGATACTTCCTGTTCGTCGGTGCCCACGAGTCCCCCACGGACCTGTCCACCCTGCTGGCGGCGTACGCCCGGTTCCGGGCGTACGCCGGGGCCGACCCGACCGTGCCCGCCCTGGTGCTGGTGGGTCCGGCCGGCGAGTCGTCCCCGGCCGGGGTACAGGTGCGGCAGCACCTGCCCAGCGCTGATCTGCGGCCGGCGGTGGCCGGCGCGACCGCGGTGGTGCTGCCGTCCTCCGACGAGGGTTTCGACCTGCCCGCGCTGGAAGCGCTGGCGGCGGGGGTGCCGGTCATCGTCGGCGCGACCCCGGCGCTGCTCGAGGTGACCGGCGGCATGGCCGCCCACTTCCCGGTCGGCGAGCCGGAGGCCCTGGCCGCGGAACTCGTCAGGGCCGCCGACGGGTTGGATGCCGGCGTGGCCGCCCGGGCAGCGGCCGCGCGCAGGGCCTACGCCGCAGGCTGGACGTGGGAGCGGTGCGCCGAGGCCACGGTCCGGGCCTATCGGGCGGCGACCCGATGACCGGTGGGCGCGCATCGTCAACCGGGGGCACACGGCGGGCGTGAGAGGATGCCCTGTCGACGACGCGGGCGTCCGACGCCGGGTGGGTGGTGATTCCGCCCACCGCACGTCCGCGCACCGGTCGTCGTCCGACCGGGTCAATTGGATGAAGAGGGAGCCGCCTGCGTGTCCGTGTACGAGGCAACGGTTGACCCGACCGAACGCAACACCAGCCACGCCCTGATCCTCGAACTCGTCGGTCGCAACAAGCACGTCCTTGACGTCGGGTGCGCCTCCGGGTACCTGGCCGAGGCGCTGGCCGTGAACGACTGCACGGTCAGCGGGATCGAATACGACGAGGCGTTGGCACAGAAGGCCCGACCCTTCCTGGACCGGCTGGTCGTCGCCGACCTCAACGAGGTCGATCTGGCCGATCAGTTCCCGGCCGAGTCCTTCGACGTGGTGGTCTTCGGCGATGTTCTGGAGCACCTGCTCGATCCGGACGCGGTGCTGGCCGCGTCCCTGAGGCTGCTCCGGCCCGACGGGCGGGTGGTGATTTCCATACCCAACGTCGCGCATGGTTCGCTGCGGCTGGCCCTGTTGCAGGGCCGATGGAACTACACCCCGACCGGGCTGCTGGACCGCACCCACATCCGGTTCGTCACCTACGACACGTTGCTGGCGATGCTGGAACGCTCCGGGCTCGCGGTCACCCAGATGCTGGCGACCGTGGCCGACGCGTTGGGTACCGAGGTCGCCGTCGACTCCGACACGCTGCCGTCGGAGTTCGTGAACTGGGTGCGCGAGCAGCCGCACGCACAGGAGTACCAGTTCGTGCTGGCCGCGCGCAGGGTGACCGGCGACGTCCCGCCCACCGAGATGCACGCGGTCCCGGCGGTGCCGATCCCCGAGGTGCGTGATGTGCACTGGGAGGCGGGGGCCCTGCGCCGCCAGGTCACCACCCTTACCGAGCAGACCGAGCGGGATCGCGAGCAGATCGCCCGGCAGCAGCTGGAGCTGGAGGAGGACCGGGCGACGATCGAGTCCCTCCGGCGGCAGGCGCTCACCGCCCGCGACCACGCCATCGGACTGGAGGCCCAGCTCGGCCGGCATCGCGCCGAGATCGCGCGGTTGCACGGCGATCTGCGCACGCTGCACGTCCGCCTGGCCAAGAGCCTGGACGAGCGGCCGGGTCGCCGCGCGTCGTTCGCCCGGTGGATCGCCGGGCCCCACATGATGCGCAGGCTGGCCCGCCGCGTCGTGGGACCGGGGGTGTACGCGAAGGTGACCGCGCCGATGCGGGTGCTGCGCCGGAACGGTTCGGGGGCCAGGTGAGCGACGCTCGGCCGCTGTTCTCACTGATCACACCGGTCTACCAACCGCCGTTGGACGCCCTCACCGAGTTGATCGACTCGGTTCGCGCCCAGACGTTCCAGGACTGGGAGCTGATCCTGGTCGACGACGTCTCCCCCTCCGACGAGGTGCGCTCGGTGCTGCGAGAGGCGGCCGGGTCGGATCCGCGCATCGTCGTCGTCGAGCGCGCCGCCAACGGCGGGATCGTCGCCGCCAGCAACGATGCGGTCGAGCGGGCGACCGGCGAGTTCCTGGTCCTGGTCGACCACGACGATCTGCTGCCGGTCGAGGCGCTGCAGGCGATGGCGCGGGCCATCGAGGACCAGCCGACCGCCGACTACCTGTACTCGGACGAGGACAAGATCGACCCGGACGGCCGGCACTACGACGTGTTCCACAAGCCGGACTGGTCGCCCGAACGGCTCCGCGGCCAGATGTACACCGGGCACCTCTCGGTGCTGCGGGCCGACCTGGTCCGCAGCGTCGGAGCGTTCCGCGCCAGCTTCGACGGTTCGCAGGACCACGACCTGGCGCTGCGGGTCAGTGAGCAGGCACGCGTCGTGGTCCACGTGCCAGAGGTGCTCTACCACTGGCGGGTCGTCCCCGGGTCGGCGGCCGGCGATCCGAACGCCAAGCCCTACGCATGGGTGGCCGGCCGCAATGCCGTCGCCGACCACTTGGAGCGGGTCGGCATCGACGGCACCGCCGACTACGGGCCGTTCCCCGGCTACTACCGGGTCCGGCGCCGGCTGGACCCCGATCTGCTGGTCAGCATCATCATTCCGACTCGGGGCAGCTCCGGTCTGGTCTGGGGTCAGCGGCGCTCGTTCGTGGTCGAGGCCGTCCGCTCGGCGCTGGCCAGGACCAACCACACCCGGCTGGAGTTCGTCGTCGTGTACGACCCGCCGACACCATCCGAGGTGTTGGACGAGCTGCGGGAGATCGCCGGGGACCGCCTGGTGCTGGTGCCCTACGCCGAGCCGTTCAACTTCAGTGCCAAGTGCAACGTCGGGTTCGTGGCCGCGCGCGGCGAGGCGATCGTGCTGCTCAACGACGACATGGAGGTGACGTCCGACACCTGGCTCGAGCAGCTCGTCGCGCCGCTGGCCGAGCCGGACGTCGGGATGACCGGCGCCCACCTCCTGTACAGCGACGGCACGATGCAGCACGCCGGGTTGGTCTTCCGGCGCGACCATTACGCGCACGCCTTCCTCGGCGCGCTGGAGAACGACTCCGCCGAGTTCGGCGCGATGCTGGTGAACCGGGAGACATCCGGACTGACCGGCGCCTGCATCGCCCTGCGCCGCTCGGTCTACGAGGAGGTCGGCGGACTCTGCGAGGAGCTACCCGGCAGCTTCAACGACGTCGATCTCTCGTTCAAGGTGCGGCACGCCGGCTACCGGCTGTTGTGGCTGGTCGAGGCGAAGCTGTACCACTTCGAGTCGCGGACCCGGGACAAGACCGTGCGGGACTGGGAGCATCGCCTGGTGATGGAACGGTGGCCGACGCCGTACCGGGACCCGTACCTGCCCACCCTGGATCCGCCGGCGTGACGTCGGAGCCGCGATCCGCCCCTGCCGCACCGGTCGCCACGGCCGAGGCGGCCGAGGCGGCCACCGTGGCCGAGGAGGCCCCGGTGGCATCGAGTGGGCGGGTCGCCGGCCACGGCAACGTCGGGCGGTTCCGTCGTTGGATCCGTGAACTGTTCTTCCCGGAGGCAGTGGCGCCGACCGGACGGCCCCTGTGGATCGTCACGGCGCTATCCGGGCTTTTCGTCCTGGCCTGCATTCCGCTGCTGCTGGGTTGGCGCTGGTCGCCGCGCCCCTGGAATCTGATCTGGGCGGAGGACGGCCCGATCTTCCTGCACGACGCCGTGCTCCAGCCTTGGTCGGAGGCGGTGCTCAGCCCATACCAGGGCTACATGCATCTGGCACCACGCACCGCGGCGCTCCTCGTCGCCGAGTTGCCGCCCCAGCTGTGGGCGTTGGCGATCGCCGTCGGCAGCATCCTGGTGCGGGCCCTGCTGGCCGTGGTCGTCTGGCACGCCACGTCCGGTCATGTGCCCGGTCGGGCCGCCCGGGCCGTGATCAGCGTGATGATCGTGACCATCCCCCTCGGCGGCGTCGAGGTGCTCAACAACCTGGCCAACCTGCACTGGTTCCTGATGCTCGTCAGCCTGCCCGCGCTGTTGTGGCGACCTCGGACCTGGTTCGGGATCGTCGTGCAATGCCTGGTCGTGGGCGTGAGCATGCTCAGCGATCCGTTGACCGTGCTGTGGGCGCCGATCGTGGTGTTGCGGGTGCTCGCCGTGCCGAGGTGGCGCGACCAGGTCGTTTCCGCGGTCTTCGTGATCTGCGCGGCGCTCCAGCTGACCGTCGCCCTGCGCACCAGCCGTGAGCGCGGTCCCGGCTTCGGCGTCCAGGAGATCTACCAGGCGTATGTCGTGCGGGTCGTCGAGCCGGCCTTCGCAGGCATCGAATGGACCGAATGGGCCTGGGACAACGCCCGCTGGATCGCCATCGCGGTGAGCACCGTGGTGGTCCTGGCCATGCTCGTCGGCGGTCTGTCCCGCCCCGGCCCGCACCGTGGGCTGATCCTGTCCGCGGCCGGCGCCAGCGTGGTGTTCTACGTCTTCGTCACCGGGTACGCATTGCCCGACCTGCCGCTGCTGCCCGGGTCGGACATCTCCGTCGGCGCGTACGGGCGTTACGGCTTCCTGGCCGGCGCCCTGCTGTTGATCGCCGTCATCGCCGCGGGCTGGGCGATGCTGCACTTCGGGCGGCGCAGCAGGCCTTTCGCCTGGGTGCTGGTGGCCGTCCTGTCCGTGATCTACCTGGCCGCGGTCATCTCGGGCTACGGGTACCAGGCACCGACCGCCGTTCCGATGGGCTGGCGAGCGGCGGTGGATCTCGCCCGGACCGAATGCGCGAGCGGGCACCTCGACGTGGTGCTACCCGTCGATCCGAGCTGGCAGGTGAGCCTTCCATGCACGGTGTTCGACCAACGGTGACTCCGCGCATCGCTGCCGACTTCGAGGTCTGGCCCGCGGGCGGGGCTGGGCCCCGCGCACAGGCTGGGCCCGTATGCACGTCGCACACCGCGCGGGAACGTCGCACCACGCATGCGATGTGCGACGTTCCCCGGGAGGGTGCGACGTTCGTCCAGCCCGGTGTGCGACGTTCCCCGCCACCGTGCAACGTGCACGAACGGCGCGGCCGAGGTGGATCCAGCCGCACCCGGCGGCTCCGACCCGGGCCGCGGAGCGAGGGCCGGCTGCGGGCCGCGGGCACAGGGGCCGGCTAACGTCCGGCTGCACCCTGCAGACCGGCGCCCAGGACCGATGGGGTCTCGCCCGTCGAGCCGGGTTCCGGCTGCACTCGGCCTCTTGACGGGTCTGCACGCCGGGTTGTCCCCATGCGACTGAGTTATCCACATTTCGTCGATCGGGGCTGATGCGGCGCAGGGGATGGGCGATCGTCGACCCATGACCGACCTCGACGGGGAACCAGAACCTGCGGTCGACCCGGATCAGTCGGCGGCCGCCGTGCCGGTCGGTGCGCTGATCCTGCGCGACGAGGCGCTCCGACGCGGCGTCAACGCCGAGGACGTCAAGCGTCGCCTAGAGCGCGGCCAATGGATCGCGCTCCGACCCGGGGTGTACCTCCGGTCGTCGACCTATCGGGCGATGTCGCAGCGCCAGCAACACCTGCTGCGGATCGACGCGACGATGGCCGATCGCGGCTCGGAGTTGGTGGTCAGTCACACATCGGCAGCATGCCTCCACGGCCTTGAGCAGCTCCAGATCCCGGGCCGCGTCGTGTCCGTCACCAAGCCGAGCGCCAATGCCGGCCGGCACACCACCCTTCGGCACACCTACTGCGCGCCGCTCGATCCCGACGAGATCACGGTCGTCAACGGTCATCCGGTCACCTCGCCGGCACGCACCGTGGTCGACATCGCCCGCTCCAGGCCGTTCGAGGAGGCGCTGGTGGTGGCCGACCACGCGTTGCGGCTGGGCCTTGTCACCGCGCCGTTGTTGCAGGCGACCGTCGACAGGGCGCCCCGGCGGCGCGGCGTGCGCAGCGCTCAGCAGGTGATCCTGTTCGCCGACGGTCGGGCCGAGAGTGCCGGAGAGTCGCGGAGCCGGTTGCTCATCGCTCGTCAGCTGTTGCCGGCACCCGATCTGCAGGTCCGGGTCCGCACCTGCGCCGGGTCCGCGTTCGCCCGCAGCGACTTCGGGTGGCGCGAGTTCGGCACGGTCGGCGAGTTCGACGGCATGACGAAGTACGGCCGCGGGCTCGTGCCGGGCGAGTGCATCGGCGACCGTGTCGTCCAGGAGACGGCCCGCGAGGACCGGATCCGCGATCTCGGGTGGAACGTCGTCCGCTGGACCTGGCCGGAGCTCGACGATCCGGTCACGGTCGGCGACCGGATCCGCCGTGCGCTCGTCCGGGGTGGGCTTGCGCCGGGCCGATGATCGTCGCGCGGTGCCGAGGACGTGGCGCGGCCCGGGAGCACTTCGCACACCCCCGAGGAACATCGCACCACGTATGCGTGGTGCGACGTTCCCCCACGGTGTGCGAAGTGCAGCCGGAACCGGCTTCGCGACGCGGAGACGCGGAAAGGAACGCCGGCTTAGCTGGAGGCGACGCCACAGACGGTGGCCGAGCTCAGCGTCAGACGGACGTCGGTGCCGGCCGGAACACTGATCGGCCATTCCACGGTCTGCCCGGCGATGAGCTCCGTCGCCCGCCGGCCGGCGCCCGGGTCCGCCCCCAATCCGAGCGTGGCGGTGCCGTCCACATCGGGGGTGACCCGCAACGCGGTCACCCCCCCAGGGGCACGAAGCAGCAGGTAACCGCCGTCACCGCCGATCCGCACACACCCGGTGTCACCGGCCGCCGAATCGTCCAGGCCGGTGGCAGCGACCAACGTCAGCGGCCGGGCGGCGTCGGCCGGGACCGGCGCCGTCGGCAGCACGCTCAGCTGCAGGCCAATCCGGGCGCCCGCCAGGCCCTGATCGGTGACCGGGCTGGTCGGCAGGCCGGCGGCGACCAGCGCGGGCAGGCTGTCCACGGTGATATCCGGGTTGTACATCGGCTCGGGCTGGTAACCCACCAGCGGTTCGCCGGTCGCTACCAGGGTGGGCGCGGCCACGATGATGCTCTCGGCGAGCTGTTCCCGCGCGGCCTCCCCTGCGGACGCGGCCCGCAGCGTGCCGACGTTCAACACGAGCACCAGGCCCAGCACGACCGCCACCACCGACTGCGCCCACAGCGGCCGGGCCAGCCAGGACAGCGCGGCGGCGACGGCCGGCAGCACGAACGCGGTGGCCACGTAGATGTAACGGGAACTGTCGGTGTCGGGCCGGCCGAACCCGGAGAGCAGGAAGAAGCCCGCGGCGCCGTAGAACCCGACCACAGCGACGGCCAGGTCCCTGGCACCTGGCCGATCCAGGACGATTCGCACGCTCTGATAGATCACCCAGACCCCGACCGCGGCGAGCACCAGCAGGCCGATGGCCCCGGGCAGCCGGGTGGCGAACGCGATCGTGTTACGCAGCCCGTCGACCACATGCACGGCCAGGGCAAGCACGCCGTCCTCGGCCGGGGACCGCCACGGTGGCTTCGGCGGATGCGGCACCAGCAGGTACCACGCGCCGAACACCAGCGTCGGAATGCCGCCGACGACGAGTGGACGCCACAACGACCGGGCCCGAGCCAGGGCCAGCAGTGCGACCATGGCGACCGCCGGGACACCGATGCCCGAACACATCAGCCCCGCGATCAGCAGTAGGACCGCCCATCCGTCGCGGCGGCACAGAGCGTTGGTGCGGTTGACCACGAGGGCGGCCGCCCAGCCGAAGGCCAGGCTGCCGACGAAGCCGATCTGGAAGGCCCACAGCAGGTTCTCGTAACCTGCGCCGAACACCGCGAAGACCGCCGCCGCGGCCAGCGCGATGAGCGGGCCGACCCCGGCCCGGGTCATCACCCGCCACAGCAGATGGGTCAGGGTCAGGTGAACGAGGATGAGCAGGCCGATGTAGGGCCAGTAGGAGCCCAGGCCGACGGTGTCCCGTAGCGTTGAGTAGACGACGATCGGGATCGTCGACCAGTGCTCGTTGTGCGGGTACCAGATGTCGAACCGGCCGCCGACCAGGTCCCGGTTGACCAGGAACTCCCACTCGTCGCCGAAGAACCACTGCGATCGGTTGAC
>CAYZBB010000079.1:0-29641 GCA_964476495.1 uncultured Actinomycetes bacterium
CCGTGTTCGCCGAGGTCGTGGACATCACCGGGATCGTGCTGACCAAGCTGGACGGCACCGCCAAGGGCGGCATCGTGGTCGCGGTGCAGCGCACCCTGAATGTGCCGGTCAAGCTGGTCGGGCTCGGCGAGGGACCAGACGACCTGGCGCCGTTCGAACCGGCCGCATTCGTCGACGCGTTGCTGGGTGACTAACCCTGAGTGACGGCGTGTCACATGCCGTCGACAGGGCAGAAACATTCCGGCAACACATTCCGAACCGAGTTCACATCGGTGAAACCTCCGGGAGCGCCCCGCGCAACACGCGGACGCGAATCTTCCAGGGACATCCCACTGCCGTCCCCGGCAAGAGGCCCCTGGAGGCTTGATGGATTCCACCTTCGAACTGGACGCAGGCAATACCGCCTGGATGCTCGCCGCGGCGTCGTTGGTCCTGCTGATGACCCCCGCCCTGGCGTTCTTCTACGGCGGCATGACCCGCTCCAAGTCCGTCCTGAACATGATGATGATGAGCTTCGGCGCGCTCGCCATCGTCGGCCCGATCTGGATGCTCTGGGGTTACTCCGAGGTGTTCGGCGAGAACGTCGGCGGCATCATCGGCAACCCCTTCCAGTTCTTCGCGCTGAAGGGCCTGACCGACGAGAACGGCCTGATGGCGGCGACCGGTGTGCCGGCCACCGTGGCCGTCGGGTACCAGGCCACCTTCGCCATCATCACGGTCGCCCTGATCTCCGGGGCGATCGCCGACCGGGCCCGCTTCGGGACCTGGCTGGTGTTCTCGGCGCTGTGGGTGACCCTGTGCTACGGCCCGATCGCCCACATGGTGTGGGGCGGCGGGGCGCTGGGCGGCAGCGGTTTCGTCGCCGAGTGGCTGTCCACGCCGATCGACTTCGCGGGCGGCACGGTCGTGCACATCAACGCCGGCATGGCCGGTTTCGTGCTGGCGGTCGTCATCGGCAAGCGCATGGGCTTCGCCAAGGAGCCGATGAAGCCGCACAACCTGCCGTTCGTCATGCTGGGCGCCGCGCTGCTGTGGTTCGGCTGGTTCGGCTTCAACGCCGGATCCGAGTTCGCCGCCGACGGCACCGCGGGCCAGGCCTGGATCAACACGCTGACCGCGACCTGTGTCGCTGCGCTCGGCTGGCTGCTCGTGGAGCGGATCCGGGACAAGCACGCCACCAGCCTGGGCGCCGCATCCGGCGTCGTGGCCGGCCTGGTCGCGATCACCCCGGCCGCCGCCGCGGTCGACGTCGTCGGCTCCATGGTCATCGGCCTGGTCGCCGGCGCGGTCTGCGCACTGGCGGTGGGCCTGAAGTACAAGTTCGGCTACGACGATTCGCTCGACGTGGTGGGTGTGCACCTGGTCGGCGGCGTCATCGGCACCGTGATGATCGGCCTGTTCGCCAACGTCACCCGGGACGCCGAGGGCGTGGTCACCTCGCCCACCTGGGCCCCGGACGGTGCCCTGAACGGCCTGTTCTACGGCGGCGGCTGGACCCAGCTGTGGACCCAGATTCTGGTCGCGCTCATCGCGATCGCGATCTCCGGCGTGGTCACCGCGATCATCGGCTACGCGCTGAAGTTCACCATCGGCTGGCGGATTCCCGAGGAGCACGAGGCCGAGGGCGTCGACGTCACCACCCACGGTGAGGCCGCCTACGACCTGGAGCCCTCGTCCGGCGCCGGTGGCACGTCCGGTGTCCTGTCCCACACGCCCTCGCACCGCACCCAGGAGGTCAAGGCATGAAGCTGGTCACCGCCGTCATCAAGCCGTTCAAGCTCGACGAGGTGCGTGCAGCGCTGCTTGCCTTCGGAGTTCAGGGCATGACCGTCTCGGAGTCCTCGGGCTACGGCCGCCAGCGCGGTCACACCGAGGTGTACCGGGGCGCGGAGTACACCGTCGAACTGCTGCCCAAGGTGCGCCTGGAGATCCTCGTCGACGACGAGGACGCCGACGACGTGACCGACGTCATCGTCCGGGCCGCCCGCACCGGCAAGATCGGCGACGGCAAGGTCTGGTCCATCCCGGTCGAGTCGGTGGTGCGGGTGCGCACCGGCGAACGCGGTCAGGAAGCGCTGTAGTCCGATGCGGAATTCGCCTGTGGGGATGGCGGGCGGTTTCGCGGAGTTGCGAGCCCAGCTGCTGGGCCGGACCGGGGTTCCCGGTCCGGCCCGGCGGAAGGCCCTTGCCCGGTTGACCGACGGATGGCTCGGTGATCTGGCGCAGGAGGCGGGGGTGAATGTGGGCGGTGTCGCGCTCGTGGCGGTCGGGGGGTACGGCCGCGGCGAGCTGTCGCCCTACTCGGACCTGGACCTGGTCCTGCTGCACTCCACGGAGACCCCGGCCTCCTACGCCGGCATGCTCGCCGAGCGGCTCTGGTACCCGATCTGGGACTCCAAGATCAGGCTCGATCATTCGGTGCGCAGCGTCGGCGGAGCCCGGCAGATCGCTCGGACCGACCTGCCGGCCATGCTCGGCATGCTGGACCTGAGGCACATCGCCGGTGACCCGGACCTTGCCGTGACGCTCCATCGCAGGGTGCTCGCCGACTGGCGTTCCGACGCGAAGAACCGGCTCGCGGACCTGCGTGCGTCCTGCCGGGAACGAGCCGAACGATCCGGCCAACTGGCGTTCGCCACCACACCCGACCTCAAGGAGTCCCGCGGCGGGCTGCGCGACCTGGTGGTGATGCGGGCCGTCGCCGCGTCCTGGGTGGCCGACTGCCCCCACCAGGGCCTTGAGGAGGCGCGTTCCGCGCTGCTGGATGTCCGGGACGTGATGCAGACCGTCGCCGGCCGGTCCACCGATCGTCTGCAACCGCAGGACCAGGACGCTGTCGCGCACCTGCTCGGCCTGGACGACCGGGACGATCTGCTCAGGCACGTCGCCGGCATCGCCCGCACCGTCGACCACGCCAGCGACCTGACCTGGCACCGGGTCGACCGGGCGCTGTCCCGGCCGCACGGCACCATCACCGACCTCGGCGGCCGGATGACGCGGCGGATCGAACGGACCCCGCTGGCCGACGGCATCGTCGAACAGGAAGGCGAGGCGGTGCTGGCCAGGGCGGTCAACCCGGCCAACGACCCGACCCTGATCATCCGGGCCGCGGCCGCGGCCGCGCAGGCCGGCCTTCCGGTGTCGCCGGCCACCGTGCTGCGGCTCGCCCGCGCCTGCCCGCCGCTGCCCGACCCCTGGCCGCCGGTGGCGCTGCAGGCGTTCCTGTCGTTGCTCGGTGCCGGCGAGCCGATGATCGCTGCCTGGGAGGACCTGGACCAGGCCGGCCTGATCTCGTCGCTGCTGCCCGGCTGGGAGCGGCTGCGGTCGCTCCCGCAACGGGACCCGATCCACGTCTACACCGTCGACCGGCACCTGATGCAGACCGCGGTGAACGCCTCGGGCCTGGTCCGCCGGGTGTCCCGACCGGACCTGCTGCTGCTCGCCGCGATCCTGCACGACATCGGCAAGGGTCCGCGGGAGGAGGAGCGCGACCACGCCGACCACGCGGTCGTCGGCGCCGATCTGTGCGTGCCCTGGCTGCGCCGGATGGGCGTGGCGCCGGACGACGTCCGGACCGTCGAGCGGCTGATCCGGCACCATCTGCTGCTGGGTGACTCGGCCGCGCGTCGCGATCCCGACGACCCGGCCACCGTGGACGCCATCGTCGAAGCGGTGGGCGACGTGACCACCCTCGAGTTGTTGGAGGCGCTGACCGAGTCCGACGCCCGGGCCGCCGGGCCGGCAGCCTGGACCACCTGGCGGGCCGGGCAGATCCGGCATCTGGTGTCGCGGGTGCGCCGCGCGCTGGCCGGGGAGCGGCCTGCCGAGCCGGCGGCGATGACGCCGGTGGAACGCGAACTGGTCGAGGCCGGGTCCGACGGTTCGGTGGGAATCGTGATCGAGCAGGTGCCGGCCGCGCTGCGGCTGATCATCTGCGCGCCCGATCGACCCGGTCTGCTGGCCGCGTCGGCGGCGGTGTTGATCATGCACCGGCTCACCGTGCGATCGGCCGCGATCCGCACCGTCGACGACACCGCCGTGCAGACGTGGATCGCCGCGCCCCAGTTCGGTGACGCGCCGGCCGCCGCGACCCTACGGGCGGATCTGGTCCGCGCCCTGGACGGCTCCCTGGACGTTGTCGCTCGGCTGGCCCGCCGCACCGCGCCACCCCGCCGTGGGCCCGCGGTGCCGCCGGAGGTGCGGATCGTCGACGACGCATCGGATGCGTCGACAGTGATCGAGGTGCGCGCACACGACATGCCCGGGCTGCTGTACAAGGTGTCGTCCGCGCTGACGGAGGCCGGCGTGATCGTGGTCGGTGCCCGGGTGGACACCCTGGGTGCGGACGCCGTCGACGTGTTCTACGTGCAGACCCCGGACGGCGGACCGCTGTCCCCGGCCCGGGCCCGGGAGGTTGCGACACAGATCGATCAGGCGCTGGCCTGAGCCTGGCCGATACGCGGGAACGGCCGGGTGGAGAACACCTGCTCCACCGGCATCTCGAAGTACTCGGAGATGCGCAGGGCCAGCAGCAGGCTGGGGCTGTACTCGCCGCGTTCCAGGTAGCCGACCGTCTGGTAATGCACGCCGACCGCCTGCGCCAGCTGACGGCGGGTGATGCCGCGTTCGGCCCGCAGCACCGCGAGCCGGTTGAACAGGACGTCAGACACGCTGCAGGGCCTTTTCCCGGCGCGCCGCGACGGAGGAGCCGGACTCCCGGCGGGCCATCCGCCGCAGCAGCGGCGGCGCGAGCAGGAACCCGACGATCGCCCAGGCCAGCAGCACGCCGACGGTGAGCAGGGTGCGCCAGCTGCCGTCGATTTCCACGGCGGCCGCTGACTCCGGCAGCAGGGCCGACCGCAGCCCGAGCCCCAGCCAGTACGTCGGGGTGAGCTGGCCGACGATCTGCATCCAGGTGGCCGCCGTCGCCAGCGGGGTGAAGATGCCGGACACCCAGACGATGGCGCCCATCACGAGCATGCCCCAGCCGCCGACCGACCGCGGGCTCTTGAACACCGACCCGATCACGAAACCCAGTGGCAGCACCGCCAGCAGGCCGAGCAGCAGGAACCCGATCGCCTCCATCCACCCGGTGATGCCGTTCGCGGACAGCCCGGGAACGAAGAACAACGCCGGAACCAGCACGATCACCATGCTGAAGCCGATCTCCAGGGTGGTCCGCAGCATCTGCCCGACGACGTAGCCGGTCATCCCGCCGGGCACCGACTTGAGCCGCAGCAGCGTGCCGTCCTCCCGTTCGGTGGCCAGCACGGTGGCCAGGCCGTACGCTCCGGAAAACACCACCTGCAGGGCCAGCAGCCCCGGCATTATGAACAGGGCGACCGGCACCGTCGTGTCCGGCAGGGTCTCGCTGCGGTTGAGCCAGAGCACGACCAGGATGATCGCCGACACGATGACGTAGTAGGCGAGGTCCTGCGCGGCCCGGATGCTGTTGCCGAACTCGATCCGGCCCCGGCGGAGGCCACAGGTGACGGCATTCATCGGACCACCTCCAGGGGGTTCTCGTCGGCGACCATGGCCAGGTAGGTGCTCTCCAGGCTCGGCCGGCGCACCTCCAGCTCGCCGATGGGCCCCGAATCGGGACGTTCGCCGGCGAACAGTTCACGCACGAAGCCGGTGGCATCGTCCGTGGCGTGCACGTGCCGCTGGCCGTCCTGCGTCCAGCGCACCTCCGACGTGCCCGCCACCTGCCGGGCCAGCGCCTCGGCGCTGCCGTTGGCCACGATTCGGCCGTGATGCAGGATCAGGATCCGGTCGGCCAGCTTCTCCGCCTCGTCCAGGTCGTGGGTGGTCAACAGGATCGTGGTGTCCTGCAGGTCGGACAGCCGGTGCACCAGATCATGGAAGTCGCGCCGGGCGGCCGGGTCGAACCCGGCGGTGGGTTCGTCCAGGAACAACAGTTCCGGTCGGCCCACGATGCCGATGGCCACGTCCAGGCGGCGCCGCTGACCGCCGGAGAGGGTGGCGATCTTGGCGCGGCGCTGCTCGGTCAGCCCGACCATCTCGATCAGCTCGCCCGTGGGATAGGGGCGGGGACGGTCGGCAGTCGAGTACGGCGCGTAGAACCCGCCCAGGTGGTCCAGCAGGTCCCGGACCCGCCAGCGGCCGTGGTCGCGCCAGGATTGCAGCACCACCCCGATCCGCGCCCGCCAGGCCTCGCCCGCCCGAACCGGATCCTCGTCAAGCACCCGGACCGACCCGCCGGAGGGAATCCGGAAACCCTCGAGGATCTCTATGGTGGTCGTCTTGCCGGCACCGTTGGGGCCCAGCAGCACCAGGACCTCACCTCGGGCGACGGTGAAGTCCACCCCGTGCAGCACGTCCTTGGTCCCGTAGCGCATCGCCAGGCCTGACACCTCGACAGATGTGTAGGACGACATATAGCAGTTCTACTATCGAAGTGAGTGGAACGGCAACGGCGGACCGGGCCGATAGGATTCGCAGGTGTTCGAAACCCTGTCCGACCGCCTTGGCACGGTCCTCACCAACCTGCGGGGCAAGGGCCGGCTGACCCCGGCCGATATCGACAAGACCTGCCGGGAGATCCGGATCGCGCTGCTCGAGGCGGACGTCGCGCTGCCGGTGGTGCGGGCGTTCATCTCGCGCATCAAGGAGCGGGCCACCGGTGTGGTGGTCTCCGCCGCGCTGAACCCGGCACAGCAGGTCGTCAAGATCGTCAACGAGGAGCTGGTGGCCATCCTCGGCGGCGAGACCCGCCGGTTGACGTTCGCCAAGACCCCGCCGACGGTGATCATGCTCGCGGGCCTGCAGGGCGCGGGCAAGACCACCCTCGCGGGCAAGCTCGCGCTGTGGCTCAAGGGGCAGGGCCACCAGCCGCTGCTGGTGGCCTCCGACCTGCAGCGACCCAACGCCGTGACCCAGCTGCAGATCGTCGGCGAGCAGGCCGGTGTGCAGGTGTTCGCCCCGGAGCCGGGCAACGGTGTCGGCGATCCGGTCGCGGTGGCCCGGGGCGGCGTCGCACATGCCAGGGTCCGGCTGCACGACATCGTCATCGTGGACACGGCCGGTCGGCTGGGCGTGGACGCCGAGATGATGCAGCAGGCGATCGACATCCGGGACGCGGTGCAGCCGCAGGAGATCCTGTTCGTCGTCGACGCGATGATCGGTCAGGACGCGGTGACCACCGCCGAGGCGTTCCGCGACGGCGTCGGCTTCAACGGGGTCGTGCTCACCAAGCTGGACGGCGACGCCCGCGGCGGTGCCGCGCTCTCGGTGCGGCACGTCACCGGACAGCCGATCATGTTCGCATCCACCGGTGAGAAGCTGGCCGACTTCGACGTCTTCCACCCCGACCGGATGGCCTCCCGGATCCTGGGCATGGGCGACATGCTCACCCTGATCGAGCAGGCCGAGCAGCATTTCGAGGCCGAGCAGGCCGAGGCGATGGCCGCCAAGATGGCGGGCAACGAGTTCACCCTCGAGGACTTCCTCGAACAGATGATGATGATCCGCAAGATGGGTCCCATCGGCGGCCTGCTCGGCATGCTGCCCGGCGCCGGGCAGATGAAGGAGGCGCTGGCCAACGTCGACGACCGGGACATCGACCGCACGGCCGCGATCATCCAGTCCATGACGCCGCAGGAACGGCAGGACCCGAAGATCATCAACGCGTCCCGCCGGCAGCGCATCGCCAAGGGTTCGGGCTCGACCGTGTCGCAGGTGAACGCGCTGGTGGAACGGTTCTTCGAGGCCCGCAAGATGATGTCGTCGATGGCCGGCAGGTTCGGCTTCCCCGGGAGTCGCCCATCCAACCGCAAGGCGGCCAAGGGACGCCGGAAGTCGGGCAAGCGGTCAAGCGGGCGCGGGCCGACGCCGCCGAAGGTCAAGGGCATGCCGGGCGGCTTCCCGGGCCTCGGCCCTGGGATGGGTGGTATGCCAGGGATGGGCGGGTTGCCCCCGGGGGGCTTCCAGGGCGCCGACCAGTTCCCGGGCGACTTCGACCCGACCAAGATCAAGTTCCCCAAGCAGTGACCGACCTGCGGGTCGTCGGCGCCGACCCGGCGACCGGCGAACCGGTGGACCTGGCCGTCTCCGGTGGGCGGATCGTGGACGGGGCGGCGTCCTGGGCAGTGACGATCAGCGGCTTCGTGCTGCCGGGGTTCGTCGACGCGCACTGCCACGTCGGCTACTCGCCGGTCGGTGCCGCAACGCCGGAGCAGGCGCAGCAGCAGGCCCGGACCAACCTGCTGGCCGGGGCGCTCGCGTTGCGGGACTGCGGGTCCCCGGTGGACACCGGCGAGCTGGTCGGCCGGGACGACCTGCCGGTACTGGTCCGGGCCGGCCGGCACATCGCGTTCTCCAAGCGCTACATCCGGGACCTGGGCATTGAATTGGACAGCCCCGACGACCTCTGTGCCGAGGTGGCCCGGCAGGTCGCCTACGGCAGCGGGCAATGGGTGAAGATCGTCGGCGACTGGATCGACCGCCGCGTCGGCGACCTGGCGCCGCTCTGGCCGGACGACGTGCTGGCGCGGGCGGTCGCCGTCGCGCACGCCGCCGGTTGCCGGGTGACGACCCACGTATTCGGTGAGGATGCCGTGCCCGGCCTGCTGGCCGCGGGGGTCGACTGCATCGAGCACGGCACGGGGCTGACCGACGAGACCATCGCGGTGGCGGCGCGCCAGGGCACCCACCTGGTGCCGACGCTCATCAACATCGAGAACTTTCCGGCGTTCGCGCAGCAGGCCCACCGGTTCCCGACCTATGCCGAGCACATGCTGGACCTGCACCGACGCAACCATCGAGTGGTAAGGGACGCGGTGGACGCGGGCATAGCGGTGCACGCGGGCACCGACGCCGGCGGGTACGTCGAGCACGGCCGGATCGCCGACGAGATCATCGCGATGGCCCGGGTGCTGGGCACCAGGCGGGCGCTGGCCGCCGCGTCTCACGAGGCCCGGGCGTGGCTGGGGGTGCCGGGGGCCGACGTCGGAGCGCCCGCCGACCTGCTGGTGTTCGACGACGATCCTGCCGTGGATCCGTCCGTACTGAAACGGCCGGCCCTGATCATCAGGGCCGGCCGGGTCGTGCGGGGGACGCTCGACCGCGTCAGCTGACGTTCTTCGAGGTGCGCAGGATCTGGGCCAGCTTCTCCATCTGCGCGGCCTGCGACGCGTAGTCCATCGCGGCGCCGTTCCAGGTGTGGACCTGACCGGCGACCAGGGCCGGATGCGAGGCGAACGTCGGCTGCGCCTTGAGGTCGGCCTCCTGGAATCCCTCCACATTGACCAGGAGGACGTCACCGGTCATCATCTGGCCGACGTTCTCCCAGCTGAAGATGTCCCAGTAGTAGTCGGTGTCCGGGTGCAGGTCGGTGAACGTCACGCCCAGGCTCCGGTAGAGCTGCGTCTCCGGTTCGTCGGCCGGCTTGACCACGTACACGCCGTCCGCGTCCGCATACATCTGGGTGATCTCGAGGTTGTTCTCCTTCGCCGCGGCGGTCAGATCCGCGGACGCGGCGTCGAACTTCGCCTTGGCTGCGGCCACCGTCTCGTCGTCGGCGCCCAGGGCCTCGGCCAGTTCCGTCAGGCTTTCGATGACGTCCAACCCGTTGCCGCCGACCTTGATCGCCACGATGGGCGCGATCTTGCGCAGCTGTTCCTGCTGTTCCAGGTCGGCGAACGCGTAGTACGGCTGGGTCATGTCCAGGGTGCCGGCGCGGTCGGTGGGGTAGATGCCGGTGACGATCAGGTCCGGTTTGGCCGCGGCCAGGGCCTCCAGGTCGATCTCGCCGTAGCTGTTGCCCACGATCGTGACGTTCGACAGGTCGGCGCCGGCGAACCGGGGGTCGCTCTTGACGTCGACGCGGCCGAAGATGGCCGTCGGCTGCAGGCCGTAGCTCAGGAATCCGAGCGCGTAGTCGGCGTAGCTGGCGACCCGCTCAGGGCGGTGGTCGAGGGTCACGGTGGTGCCGGTGTCGTCGGTGTAGGTCCAGGTGGTGGTCTGGGCGCTCGCGGAGGGAGAGGCGCTCCCGGACGCCGAACCCGACGAGCATGCGGCCAGCAGCGCGCCGGCGAGCACAGCGGTCACGACGGACACGATCACGCGGGCGGCACCGCGGTGGGTGAGGAAGGCTTTCACGGGAAGGAGGTTAGCCTAAGCTCAAACCGGTACGACCAAGGGTGATCCGGTGCACGGGTCCGGGATCACCAGCGCGTCCAGATCGAAGGCGTCGCTCAGCAGCTCGGGCGTGAGTACCTGCCATGGGGAACCGTCGGCCAGCACGCGGCCACGGCCGAGCACCACCAGCCGATCCGAGAAGCGCGCGGCGAGCGTGAGGTCGTGCAGCACCATCACCACGGTGGCGCCCCGATCCCGGTTGATCGAGCGAACCAGGCGCAGCACGTCGAGCTGGTGGCTCAGGTCCAGGAAGGTAGTTGGCTCGTCGAGCAGGATCGTCGACGTCTGTTGGGCGAGCACCAGGGCGATCCAGGCGCGCTGCAACTGCCCGCCGGACAGTGAGCCGGCATCGCGGTCGGCCAGCTCGGTCAGTCCGGTGGCGGCCAGCGCGGCGTCCACGGCGGCCGCGTCCTTGGCGGTCCACGGCCGGAGCAGGCTCTGGTGCGGGTGACGGCCGCGGGACACCAGGTCGCGCACGCTGGTGGCGGACGGAGTGAGCGGCTTCTGCGGCAGGATCGCCAGGCGCCGGGCGATCTCCCGGGTGGGCAGCGAGCGAAGCGGCCGTCCGTCCATCTCGACCGCGCCGGCGACGGGGCCGAGCAACCGGCCGAACGCCTTGAGCAGGGTGGACTTGCCGCTGCCGTTCGGGCCGATCAGCGTGGTGATCCGGGCCGTTTCGACGGCCAGATCCAGGTCGCGGAAGACGACGGCCTCGTCGTAGGCCAGGGTCACGCCGCGCGCGGCCAGCGTGGGTGTTGTGATGGTCGTCATGCCAGCATCTCGCGGTCCTTGCGTCGGGTCAGTAGCCAGATGAGGTAGGGCGCGCCGATGACCGCGGTGACGATGCCGACGGGCACCTCACCGGGCAGCACGGCCCGGGTCAGGGTGTCGCTGCCGACCACCACGATCGCGCCGACCACCGCCGAGGCCAGCAGCGGCGGCCGACTGGTGCCGGCCAGCCGGCGGACGATCTGCGGCGAGACGAATGCGACGAACTCGATCGGGCCGGCCGCCGACACCGCGGCAGCGGTCAGCAGCACCGCGCAGACGATGATCACCAGCCGGTGCCGCTGCAGAGCCACCCCCAGGCCGGTCGACACATCGTCGCCGAGCAGGCTCACCTCCAGGTTCGACGACTGCAGCAGAGCGAAGGGGGTGACGACCGCGAACACCACCAGCACCGGCCACACGCTGGCCCAGGACACCCCGGACAGGCTGCCGACCAGCCACCGCGAGGCGGCCTGGGCCTCGGTGATCTGGGCCCGGGCGATGAGGTAGCTGGTGACGCCGGTGAGCGCGGCGGTGGTGCCGATGCCGATGAGGATGAGCCGGTAGCTGTCCACGCCGCCGCGCCAGGCCAGCCCGTACACCACGGCCGCGGTGGCCAGCGCACCGACCGCCGCCACGGCGGGCAGCCCGAGGGTGAGCGCACCGGCACCGATCGAGTAGCTGCCGCCGGCCAGCACGATCGCCGCGACCGCCCCCAGCGCCGCGCCGGAGGTGACGCCGAGGATGTCCGGGGTGGCGAGGGGATTGCGTGCGAACGTCTGGGTGAGCGCGCCCGCCAGGCCAAGGGCGGCGCCGACCAGGATGCCGGCCAGCACCCGGGGCAGCCGGAGCTCGAGCACGATCAGCTCCTGGGACGAGGTGCCGGCGCCGAGCAGGGTGGGCACCACGTCGCCGAGGCCCAGCTGCGACGAGCCGGCGGCGATGCCGAGCACCGCGGCCCCGAACAGCACGACCAGGCCGGCCAGCGTGACGACGTGCGTGCGCCCCATCTACAGGGCCGCCATCTTGCCGCGCCGGACGATCAGCACGAACGTGATGCCACCGAGCACCGAGAGCACCACGCCGACCGGGACCTCGGCGTTGCCGCCGATCAACCGGCCGACCACGTCGCACAGCAGCAGCACGACGGCGCCGACCAGGCCGGACGCCGGCAGCAGCCAGCGGTGGTCGCCGCCGACCAGCGAGCGCGCGACGTGTGGGGCGGTGAGGCCGACGAAGCCGATCGGCCCGGTCAGCGCGACCGCGGCGGCGGTCAGCAGGGTGATCGCCACCAGGCCGATCAATCGCGCCCGCACGAGGTTCTCGCCCAGTCCGTGGGCCAGCTCGGTGCCCAGGGCCAGCGAATTGAGCGAGCGAGCGTTGGTGGCCGCGAAGGCCAGTCCCACCACCGCGAACGCTGCGGCCGCCCAGGCCCCGGTGAGCGTGCGTCCGGACAGCGAACCGACCACCCAGACCCGCCATGCGGCCAGTGTGGTCTCGTCGGACAGCACCAGGTAGGAGGTCAATGCGACCAGCAGGGCGGTCACCGCGGTGCCGGCGATGGCCAGCGGCACCGGGCTGGACAGCCCGCGGCCCATCGCGGCAACCGCGAATACCACGACGCTGGCGATCACCGCGCCGACCAGGGCCAGCCACAGGGTGGCCAGCACCGAACTGGTGCCCAGCAGGTAGACACCGACGACGACGGCCAGGCTCGCCCCGGCGGAAACGCCGAAGATGCCGGGGTCGGCCAGCGGGTTGCGGGTCTGCCCCTGCATGACCGCGCCCGCCACGCCCAGACAGGAGCCGACGAGCACGCCGAGCACGGTCCGTGGCACCCGCGAGCCCCACACCACCGCGTCCGTGTCAAGGGTCGGATCGAGCAGGCGCCGCACCACCGTGCCGACGTCCAGCTGGTTGCTGCCCAGGAGCAGGCTGACCACGACGGCGCCGGCGAGGGCGGCCATCAGGGCCAGCAGGACGACCGCTCGCGCCGGGCGGCGGGCGGCCGCCGGGGCGGTGTGGCGAACGGACGAGCGGAGCACCTGGGAAGCCTAGCCTCGCCTAATACGGCAGGCGGTACGGCTTGCTGTCAACCTGACGGCGCACGTCTCGGGGTTGCCGAAGCATCGACTACACTGTTGCGGTTACGGTCGCCGCCCGGCCCCTCTCACCGGTCGCGGCCGCCATTGGTGTGTTCGGACCGTTGCCCCCACGCGGACCTGATCGCGCCCCCCGTGAAGACCGCAAGGAGCATCGCACCACCGTGGCAGTCAAGATCAAACTCGCTCGTTTCGGCAAGATCCGCGAGCCGCACTACCGCATCGTCGTCGCCGACGCCCGTACCCGTCGCAGCGGCCGGACCATCGAGAACATCGGCCGGTACCAGCCGAAGTCCGAGCCCAGCGTCATCGAGATCGACTCCGAGCGGGTGCAGTACTGGCTCGGCGTCGGCGCGCAGCCGACCGAGCCGGTGCTCGGCCTGCTGAAGGTGACCGGCGACTGGCAGAAGTTCAAGGGCCTGCCGGGCGCCGAGGGCACCCTGCGGCCACAGCCGGTCAAGACCGACAAGCGGGCCCTGTACGAGGCCGCGATCGCCGCGATCGGCGCCGACGAGGGCAACGCGGCGACCACCCCGCGCAAGCGTGCCGCCAAGCCGGCCGCCGAGGAAGCGGCCCCCGCCCCGGCCGCGGACGAGAGCGCCGACGCGTCGTGAGCGTGCTCGAGGACGCCCTGGAGCACCTGGTCCGGGGCATCGTCGACCACGATGACGACGTCAGCGTCGAGATGACCACCGGCCGTCGGGGCCGCACCCTGCAGATCCGGGTGCATCCGGACGATCTGGGCAAGGTCATCGGGCGCGGCGGTCGCACCGCCACCGCGCTACGCACCGTGATGACTGCCATCGGTGGCCGCGGCATCAGGGTCGACGTCATCGACACAGATAGATAGAGCTCGATAGTCCGATGGATGTGATGGTCGGCCGGATCGGCCGGCCGCACGGGTTGCGCGGCGACGTCACCATCGCGGTGTCGACGGACGACCCCGACGAGCGGTTCGCGCCCGGCTCCGTGCTCGAGTCGGACCGTGGCCCGCTGACGGTGCGGGCGCGGCGGCGGGCCGGGGGCCTGCTGTTGCTGCGCTTCGAGGGCGTCGACGACCGGGACGCCGCCGAGGCGCTGCGCGGCACCGCCCTGCGCGTTTCCGCGGAAACGTTGCCCGACGTCGAAGACCCGGACGAGTTCTACGACCATCAGCTGATCGGGCTGGATGTCCGGCACCGGGACGGCCGCGAGCTGGGCAGCGTCGTCGAGGTGTGGCATCCTCCGGCCTCGCCGGTGCTGCTGGTCCGCCGCCCGGGCGGCGCGGACGAGGCCGTGCCGTTCGTCCGGGCGATCGTGCCGACAGTGGATCTGACCGGCGGCTTCCTGGTCGTCGAACCACCGGACGGGATGTTCGCCTGAAGCGGGGAGGGTGGGCGGCTATGGGGGTGGGTGGGCGGCTATGAAAATCGACGTCATCACCATCTTCCCGGGGTACCTGGCACCGCTGCGGGAGTCGTTGCTGGGTAAGGCGATCGATGACGGCCGGGTGCAACTGGCGGTCCACGACCTGCGGAACTGGACGACCGATCGGCACCGCACCGTCGACGAGGCACCCTACGGCGGGGGGCCGGGCATGGTGATGAAGCCCGACGTGTGGGGCCGGGCGCTGGACGACATCGCCGGGTCCGCCGCCACGCTGATCGTGCCCACCCCGGCCGGTCGCCGATTCACCCAGCCGGTCGCCGTCGACCTGGCCGGTAGCGAGCACCTGGTGTTCGCCTGCGGCCGGTACGAGGGGATCGACCAGCGGGTGGTGATCGACGCGGCCACCCGGATGCCGGTACTGGAGTTGAGCATCGGCGACTACGTGCTCGCCGGCGGCGAGGTCGCAGCGATGGTGATCATCGAGGCGGTCACCCGGCTGCTGCCGGGGGTTCTTGGCAACCCCGAATCGGTCGTCGACGACTCCTTCGCCGACGACCTGGCCGGACTCGTCGAGGCGCCGTCCTACACGAGGCCGCCGGTGTACCGGGGGCTGGCCGTGCCGTCGGTGTTGACCAGCGGCGACCACGCGGCGGTTGCCGCCTACCGGCGCGAGGAATCACGGCGGCGCACCGCACAGAACCGGCCCGACCTGCCGATTCAATGATCGGGTACCCGCTCTGGCACAATGGAGCGGTTGCGCGTGCGACGTGTACCCACGATGTGATCTGACGGAGTCGACCTCATGAACACCCTTGACGAACTGGACGCTGCCTCCCTGCGGCCTGACATCCCGGACTTCCGGCCCGGCGACACCGTCAAGGTGCATGTGAAGGTCATCGAAGGAAACCGATCCCGGATCCAGGTCTTCGCCGGTCACGTCATCCGCCGGCAGGGCGGCGGGATCCGGGAGACCTTCACGGTCCGCAAGATCAGCTTCGGGGTGGGCGTCGAGCGGACCTTCCCGGTGCACTCGCCCAATCTGGACCGGATCGAGCTGGTCACCCGGGGCGACGTGCGGCGGGCCAAGCTCTACTACCTGCGCGACCTGCGCGGTAAGGCTGCCAAGATCAAGGAAAAGCGCGAGGGTCGCTGACCCGGGTCGAGGTGTCGGACTCAGCGGAGTCGTCGGACTCAGCCGAACCTGAGGTCGACGAGCCGGCCGCCAAGCGGCCGAAAAAGAAGCGCCCGTTCTGGGTCGAGCTGCCGATCCTGATCCTGATCGCGTTCGTGCTGACCTTCCTGATCCAGACGTTCATCGCGAAGGTCTACTACGTGCCGTCCGGGTCGATGGAGACGACGCTGCACGGCTCCACCTCCGGCGGCGACCGAATCCTGGCGAACAAGATCGTCTACGACTTCGGCGGTCCCGAGCCCGGCGACGTGATCGTCTTTTCCGGGCCGCCGTCCTGGGCGCCGGAGGCCCGGATCCCCGGCCCATCCAACTGGTTCGGTGGTCTCCTGCAGTCGCTCGGGTCGGTCGTCGGCATCGCGCCCCCGAACGAGAAGGACTATGTCAAGCGGGTCATCGCGACCGGCGGGCAGACCGTGCAGTGCTGCGACGCGCAGGGCAACGTGATGGTCGACGGACATTCGCTTGACGAGCCCTACATCTACGAGCCGATCCAGTTCGTTGCCGGTGAGCTCGACTGCACCACCACCCGGATGTCACGGCGGTGCTTCGGTCCCGTCACCGTGCCCGACGGTCAGCTGTGGGTGATGGGTGACCACCGCTCCGATTCCGCCGACTCCTCGTACCGGTGTCAAGGCATGCCGGCCGGCAGCGGCGCCCAGTGTCAGGGGCCGATCCCCGTGGACAACGTCATCGGCAAGGCGGTGTTCATCGTCATGCCGCCGTCCCGGTGGGGCACGATCTCGTCCCCTGATCTGGACGCAGGATGGTGACCGTGATCCGCCGGCCGCACCTGCGGGTGGAAAAGCAACTCATGCGCGACGGGGTTACCAGGCTCGCCGCGATGGACGAGGTCGGCCGAGGTGCGCTGGCCGGTCCGGTCACCGTCGGCGTCGTCGTGATCACCGCCGCGATCGGCCGGGTGCCGGCCGGGCTGGCGGACTCCAAGCTGCTCACCCCGGAGGCTCGGAACCAGCTGGTCACCCCGGTGCGCCGGTGGGTGGCCGAGTACGCAGTCGGGCACGCCAGTGCCGAGGAGATCGACACCATCGGCATCATCGCCGCGCTGCGCGCCGCCGGCAGGCGGGCCCTGGCCACGCTGTCGGGTCCGGTGGACGCCGTGCTGCTCGACGGCAACCACAACTACCTGCGAGAACCGGCCGAGGAGAGCTGTCGCCCGACGGTGCACGTCCGGATCAAGGCCGACCTGACCTGCGCGGCGGTGGCCGGTGCCAGCGTGCTGGCCAAGACCGAGCGGGACGCGATCCTGACGACGCTGTCGCCGGCCTACCCGGTGTACGGATTCGCGCTGAACAAGGGCTACGGCACCCCGGAACACGTCGCGGCGCTGCGTCGGCACGGCCCGTCGGCGGTGCACCGGCGCAGCTGGCGGCTGCCCTGTGCCGAGCAACCGGCCGAGGGGATGATGTTCACGTGAGCGAGGCACTGTGAGCGCGGAAGATCTCGAGCAGTACGAGACCGAGATGGAGCTGCAGCTCTACCGGGAGTACCGCGACATCGTCGGGCAGTTCTCCTACGTCGTGGAGACCGAGCGCCGGTTCTACCTATGCAACGCGGTCGACCTGCAGGTGCGCAATCCCGACGGCGACATGTACTTCGAGCTGCGGATGTCCGACGCCTGGGTGTGGGACATGTACCGGCCGGCCCGGTTCGTCAAGAACGTCCGGGTCGTCACCTTCAAGGACGTCAACGTCGAGGAGCTGGACAAGCCGGACCTGCGGCTGCCCGAGGACAACCCGTTCTAGCCGTGGACGACACCCCGATCGACACCCCGATCGAGGCCCCGATCGATACGGCGGCGCTGCGGGCGCACTTCCCGGCCCTGGCCCGGGGCGTCGCCTACTTCGACGGGCCGGGCGGATCGCAGGCGCCGGATGCGGTGATCGAGGCGATGTCGTCCGTGCTGGCCGCCGGCATCGCCAACCGGGGGCGGGTGACCGCCGCCGAACGGGTCGCCGACGACATCGTGGTCGCTGCCCGGTCGGCGATGGCAGACCTGCTGGGTGCGGATCCGGGCGGCATCGTGTTCGGCCGCAGCATGACCGCGCTGACCTTCGAGATGTCCAGGACGTTGGCGGCCACCTGGACGCCCGGTGACGAGGTCGTGGTGACGCGGCTCGACCACGACGCGAACATCCGACCGTGGCTGATCGCGGCGCAACGGGCCGGCGCGACGGTGCGGTGGGCGGACTTCGACGCCGACACCGCCGAACTACCGGTCGATTCCGTGACCGACCTGCTGTCCGAACGCACGCGGTTGGTGGCCGTCACCGCGGCCTCCAACCTGCTCGGCACCCGGCCGGACGTCGCCGCGATCACCCAGGCGGCCCACCGGGTCGGCGCGCTCACCTACGTCGACGCGGTGCACGCCACAGCGCATGTGTCGATCGACATGGCCGGACTCGGTGCGGACCTGCTGGCATGCTCGCCGTACAAGTTCCTCGGCCCGCACTGTGGGGTGCTGGCCGGTCGCGTCGACCTGCTGGAGACGCTGCGGCCGGACAAGCTGCTGCCGTCGACCGACCTGGTGCCCGAGCGGTTCGAGCTGGGGACGCTTCCCTACGAGCTGCTGGCCGGCACCGCGGCCGCGGTGGACTTCCTGGCGTCGCTGGCCGGTCAGGCGCACCGGGTGGCCGGGGATCGGCGGCAGCAGCTGGTTGCCGCGATGACCGCGATCGACGAGCAGGAGCTGCGGCTGCGCAGGCGGATCGAAGCCGGGCTCGCGGAGCTGCCCGGTGTGAGGGTGCACTCACGGGCCGCGCGGCGCACCCCGACCCTGTTGCTCACCTTCGCCCACCGCGGAACCGACGAGGCGTACCGGTTCCTGGCCGAACGCGGGATCAATGCACCCGCCGGCTCGTTCTACGCGATCGAGGCATCCCGCCACCTGGGCCTGAGCGACTGCGGCGGGCTGCGGGTGGGGTTGGCGCCGTACGTCGACGACTCGGACGTGGACCGATTGCTGGCGGGCCTGGCAGAGTTCCTGACGTGAGCATCGACCAGCCGAGCCTGGACCCGTCGCGCATCGACATCGCTTTCGATCCGCGACGCCAGCGGATGGTGGGGATCTCGGCGCACGGCCTGATGCCGTTCGACGTGCCGTTCATCAGCGAGATCGCGGACAACCTGTGGCTCGGCGGCTGCGAGGACGGCCTGGTGCTGCCGGACTTCATCGGCCACCTGGTGTCGCTGTATCCGTGGGAGCAGTACGCCGTCAACCACGAGTTGTATTCCCGGCTCGAGGTCCGCATGTACGACCAGACGGACCAGGCGATGGACGAGGTGGACGCGATCGCGGCCTGGGTGAACACCTGCCGCCAGGCCGCGCCGACACTCGTCCACTGTCAGGCGGGTCTGAACCGCTCCAGCCTCGTCGCCGCGCGGGCGCTGGTGCTCGGCGGCATGACGGCCGACGCCGCGATCACCCTCATCCGGGAGCGGCGCTCACCCGCGTGCCTGTGCAATCCGGCGTTCGAACGCTGGCTGCGCTCGACGGACTAACTCCCGCAGGTGCTGTCGGGCGGGGTTCCGGTCCGCACGGTGGCGAACAGGTCGAGCACGTCCGGCACTGCCTCCAACGCGATCTCGCCGTGCCCCGTATCCGGGAACTGCCGGAAGATCACGTGGGTGCCCGCGGCGCACTGCTGCTGCACGAACTGTCGGGTCGCGGCCGGGTGCACCAGCACGTCCGACTCGCCCTGCGCGACGAGCAGCGGGATCGTGATCGGGTCGGCGCCCGGGGTGTTCCGGGTCAGGATGCCCGCCCACGGCGCCGTGGTGGCCGGGTCGCCGCGCAGGTACCGGCCCACCAGCGGCCCGGCGATGTCGTGCAGCTGATCGTTCTGGCCGATGAGGCACAGCGCCGCCATCTGCGGGGTGGCCGCCGCGCCCTCGTCGGTCAGGACCTGGGTCAGGCTCATCCCGGGGGTGCTCGGGCCGTACACATCCTGGTAGGTCTGGAACGCATACGACCCAAGCGACACCCCGGACACGTCACCGATGTCGTCGTCCAGCAGGGTCGCCAGTTCGGTCGCCGGCGCGGCCACCGCAGCCGCACGGACCGTGAGGTCGGGGGCGTAGGTCGACGCCCGCTGCGCCGCGAACAGCACGGCATGCCCGCCCTGCGAGTGCCCCCACAGCAGCACCTCGCTGCTCGGCCTCGCGCCCGTCCCGTCCAGGCGCTGGGCCGCCCGGACCGCGTCCAGCACACCGTTGGCCTCGCTGACGCCGACAAGGTAGGAGTCGGGTCCGGGGACACCCATCCCCGGGTAGTCGGCGGCGGCGACTGCGTAGCCCGCGTCCAGCAGGTCGGTCATGCCCTCGATCAGGTCGAACGGATCGACACCGGTGGACGGGGCGCAGCGGGCGGCCACCCCGGTCGTCGGGTGGCCCCAGGCGACAACCGGCCTGCTGCCGGGGCCTGACCAGGGCGCGGTCGGCGCGACCACCACGGCGGAGGTCAGGATCCGTGTGCCCATGACGTCGGTCGAGTGGTACATCACCCGCCACGCGAGCGTGCCGCCCGGTGCCGACGCCAGCTGCTCGGTCCGTACCACATCGCCCGGGTCGCCGGCGGGGACCGGGTCCGGGGGCGCGTAGAACGCCAGACCCGCGACCTCCTCGATCGCGCCCTGCTCAAGGCGACGATCGGTGGACTGAGCGCAGCCGGCGAGAACTAACCCGACGGCGGCCAGCAGGGCGATCCAACGTCTCCCGGGCGTCACCCGGGAATTGTGCAGCACGATCCAAGACGTGTGGTCCGTCAACCACGTTTCGACTTGGTTGCCGAGCCGTGTCAACGGCCATTCGGGCGGTTGGGCCCGGATATTCTCATTCCGTCCATTCCCGTGCCCCACAGGGCCCGACGTACCCGATGGAAGAAACAATGGCGATTCGCATACAGAAGAAGTCCGCGACCACATCGAAGGTCATGTTCGTCCTGCCCGACGCGATCCACCCGGGCGCGGTGTCCGCGGTCGGCACGTTCAACGACTGGCGCCCGGGCGCGCACAAGCTGGTCAAGCGCAGCAACGGCACTCGTAGCGTGAGTGTAGAAGTGCCTGTCGGGCAGGAGATCTGCTTCCGTTATCTGGGTGACGGCGGGGTCTGGTTCGACGACCCGGACGCCGAGGTGATCACCCACGAAGGAGCCCTCGTCCGGGCCTGACCGCCACGGGTTGTCCACATGCCCGAAGTTGTCCACAATCTCGAACTCGGGCTGCCCTGGCGGGCACTGACTGTCGCACAGTGGCCGGGTGGCTGCGAAGGACGAGCTGGGTCGCCGGGGCGAGGATCTGGCGTGCGAGCACCTGAAGAACGTGGGACTGCGCGTCCTGGACCGCAACTGGCGGTGTGCCGAGGGCGAGCTGGATATCGTGGCCACCGACGCCGCGGGCACCACGGTGGTGTTCTGCGAGGTCAAGACGCGCAGCGGGGTCGGCTTCGGCAGCCCGTTCGAGGCGGTCACCCAGGGTAAGCGGCGCAAGCTGCGCCGGCTCGGGGCGTTGTGGCTCTCCGCGAACCGGGTCCGGGTCTATCCGACGGTGCGGTTCGACGTCATCGGCGTGCTCTGGCCGCCCGGCGCGCCCGCCCGGGTCGAGCATCGGACGCAGGCGTTCTGATGACCCTGGCACGCACCTGGTCGGTCGGACTCACCGGTGTGACCGGTCAGTTGGTGACGGTTGAGGCCGATCTCTCGGCGGGCCTGCCGGGCACCGCCGTGATCGGCATGCCGGACCCGGCGATCACCCAGTCGCGTGACCGGATCCGGGCCGCGATCCTGAACTCCGGGCATAGGTGGCCGGACCGACGGATCACCCTGGCGCTGTCCCCGGCCGGCCTGCGCAAGAGCGGCGCCGGCTACGACATCGCTTTGGCCGTAGCGGTTCTCGCCGCGGCCAAGGCGGTGCCGAGCGCGGCCGCCGGGGATACCGTGCTGATTGGCGAGCTCGGGTTGGACGGGGCGATGCGGCCCGTGCGTGGGGTGCTGCCGTCATTGCTGGCCGCCCGCGCCGCCGGTCGGACCCACGCGGTGGTGCCGTTGGCCAACCTGTCCGAGGCTGCACTGGCCACCGGAATGACCGTGTGGGGCGCACCCACGCTGGCCGATCTGGTCGCCCGCCTCAAAGGCGAGAATCATGGCATGATCAGGGGTATCGCTCCAACATCAATGGATCCTGTTGTCATGCCCGACCTCTCGGACGTGCTTGGCCAGCCCGAGGCCAGGATGGCCTTGGAGGTCGCCGCGGCCGGCGGGCACCACCTGGCCATGATCGGACCGCCGGGCGTGGGGAAAACCATGCTGGCGTCCAGACTTCCGGGCGTCCTGCCCCCGCTCGACTGCGAGCAGTCGCTCGAGGTCACCGCGGTGCATTCGGTGGCCGGCCTGCTGGACGAGGGCACCCCGCTGATCACCCGGCCACCGTTCGTCGATCCGCACCACAGCGCGTCGCAGGCCGCGATCATCGGCGGTGGTTCGACCCACATCCGGCCCGGCAGCGTCAGTCTCGCGCACTGCGGAGTGTTGTTCCTGGACGAGGCGCCCGAGTTCAAACGGCCCACCCTGGACGCCCTGCGCCAACCGCTCGAGAACGGCGCGGTACTGCTGGCCAGGGCGAACGGGGCGGTGCGGTTCCCGGCGCGGTTCCAGTTGGTGCTGGCGGCCAATCCGTGCCCGTGTGCGGCCGCCGACGACGTGGACTGCCGCTGCGGGTCGGTGGAGCGCCGCACCTACCTGAGCAAGTTGTCGGGGCCTCTGATGGACCGTGTCGACATCCGGATCGAGCTGCCGGCGCTGCCCCCGTCGGTCCTGACATCGTCGGTGGAGCAAGGAGAGCCGAGCGCGGTGGTGGCCCAGCGGGTGCTGGCGGCGCGGGACCGGGCAACCCGCAGATGGCGGGGAACGCCCTGGCGGTGCAACGCGCAGGTGCCGGGCGCCGTGGTGCGGCGCCTGTGGACGCCCGGTACGGCCGAGGCGGATCTGCTGGATCGGGCGGTGCGGACCGGGCGGCTGACCGGCCGCGGGTACGACCGGGTCCTGCGGCTGTCGCTGACGGCGGCCGATCTGGCCGGGCGGGATCGGCCGTCCGTGGCGGATGTCGCGTCGGCGCTGGCCCTGCGGTGCGGGGAGGCGCTGTGAGCGACGACGAGCGGATCGCGTTGGCAGGGCTGTTGCGGGCGTGCGAGCCGCCCGGCGCCGAGCTGGCCCGGCTGGTGCAGGTCCAGGGCCCGGTCTCGGCGTGGCGGGCGGTGCTGGCCCGCCGGGGGCCGCGCGCGGTGATGTCGGCGACGGCGGCCCGGGTGGACGGGGTGGACCCCGGGGTGCTGGTCGCCCGTGCGGAGGCGGACCTTGCCGTGGCGGCCCGGGTCGGCGCGCGGCTGATCGGGCCGCAGGACGCGGAATGGCCGGGAGCGGCGGTCGCCTCGTTCGATGGCGCGCTGGCCCGCGGGGTACGCGGCGCGGGTCCGCCGCTTGCCCTGTACGTGCGGGGCCGTCCGCTGGCCGGGTTGCCGGACCGGGCGGTGACCGTCGTGGGGTCACGGGCGAGCAGCCCGTACGGGCTGCGGGTGGCGGGCGAGCTGGCGTACGAGCTGGCCCGGGCCGGAGTGACGGTGGTGTCCGGAGCGGCGTTCGGGATCGACACGGCAGCGCACCGATCCGCACTACAGGTCACCCGGGTGCCCGGTGGAACCGATCGGGCGGTGACGGCGGCGGTGCTGGCCTGCGGGATCGACCGGGTGTATCCGGAGGCCAACCGGGAGCTGCTGGAGGCCGTCGCCGGGCACGGGTCGGTGGTCAGCGAGTACCCGCCGGGGACCGTGCCGGCGCGGCACCGTTTCCTGGTGCGGAACCGGCTGATCGCCGCGTTCGGGGCGGGGACGGTGGTGGTGGAGGCGGGCCGGCGCTCGGGGACCCTGTCCACGGCCGCCGCGGCGGAGCAGCTGGGGCGGTTGGTGATGGCGGTGCCGGGTCCGGTGACATCGGCGATGTCGGTGGGCTGTCACCTGCTGCTGGCGGACCGGTTCGCGCAACTGGTGACCGGTGCCGACGACGTGCTGGCGGCACTGGGCGGGGTTCCGCCCCCGGCGCGGCGACCGGACCCGCCGGCCGGTCCGGGTGAAGACCCGCGGCACCCGACGGACGGGTTGGAGCCGGAGGTGGCGCGGGTGTACGACGCGCTGCCGGCGCGGGGATCGAGTTCGGTCCAGGAGCTGGTGGTGGAGGCCGGGCTGCCGGGTCCGGCGGTGATGGGGTCGTTGGTGATGCTGCAGATGCACGGTCTGGTCGACCAGGACGGGCCGCTCTGGCGGCGGCTTCGCCAGGGTCGGATCGGTCAGCGCTGACGATCCGGATCCGGAGCCGGCGATGAGTCCTCCGCCGCACACCCGTCTACCTACTCGAGAACCGAATCGCGTCACGGTACGTACCCACGAGCGACTCACCCACAGCACGTCGCCGACCCGGCGACCTCCGGTCGACGCCCGACCGGAGCGGCACGGCGACAACGGCTTGCACAGGAGCCACCCGGCGCCGTCACCAGGCGGTCGATGCCCGACCGCCGGCCGGCAGGCTCCGGCCCGTCGATTCCTGACCGCTGCACGGCGTGGCACCCCCACGCTGCCCGATCGGGTGCGGGACGATGCGGCCGTACCCGACGAAGGGATGTGCGGCATGCGACGAGTCGTCGCGATCGCCAACGGCAAGGGTGGGGTCGGCAAGACCACGCTCACCGCTGGCCTGGCCGGTCAGCTGGCCACGGGTGGCTCCCGGGTCCTGGTGGTGGACACCGACCCACAGGCCAACCTCGCCCGCGACCTCGGCTATCGGGCCGGCGACGGCAGCAGCCTGTCCCTGGCGATCACCCACGGCCTCCCGCCGGAGGTCAACCGCGGCGTCCGTGACCGGCTGGACGTCGTCCCCGGCGGACCCGCGCTCTGGGATGTCGCCCCGGCCTTCACCGCGCGCGGAGCCCGCGGCGCGTCCCTGCCCGGACTCGGCCCGGCCCTCGCCGGGATCAAACCCGAGAAGAAGGGCGCAGACTACGACGTCGTTCTGGTCGACACGCCGCCCGGCGAGCCCATTTTGCAGGAGCTGGTCTTCGCCGCCGCCGACTATCTGATCATCCCGACCCGATCCGACGAGGCCAGCCTGGACGGGCTGGTCGTGGTCGCGCAGCGGTTCGCCGCCGCCCGCGCCGTGAACCCGGACCTGACCCTGCTGGGCGTCGCCCTTTTCGGCGTCCGGGCCGGCAGCACGCGGATGATCGGACGGGTCCGGTCGGCCCTGACGGAGACCCTCGGCGGCGCTGCGCCGGTGTTCGGCACCCCGATCCGCTACCTGGAGAGCGCGGCGGTCGACATGCGCAGCAGGGGCCTGCTGCCCTACGAGCTGACCCAGGTGCACCGATCGGACACCCGAAAGCGGCTGTCCCGGCTCCGCGATGGGGTGCCGGTCGATGCCGGCGACGCTTTGCTCAGCCGCGACTCCTCGGCGGCCGGACTGGCCGCCGATTACGCCGCATTGGCCGACGAGGTGCTGGCGGCCATGAAGGCGCACAAGGCAGGCGCCAAGCGGGCCCGGCTGGGGGTGGCGGTGTGAGCAGCTCCCGTCCCAGCCTGGAGGGCCTGTTCAACGGCAGCGCTTCCGCGCAGCCACCGTTGAACTGGGTGAACGACAAGGAGCCCGCCGAGCCACCCTCGCCTCGCCCGAGCACGGCCGCACCCGCCTCCGCGAGCCCGTTCGACCCGGTCGCGTTCGTCGAGCGCTACTTCGCGATCCTGCAGACGCTGCTTGACGTGCAACGCGACGTCGGACTGCGGCTGGCCCACCAGGTGGCGGAACTGCCCGGCATGCACAGCCTCCGGCGCTGACCGACATCGAGGTCGCGGCCAGAAAATTCTCCGGAAGCACCCACGGCCGATGTACGTATTCCCGCGTGAAGTTCTCTTCAGAGGCATACACGATGCCTCACCCGATTCACCCGGCCGATGCCCGACCGAACTGGATGGGGCACCCCGTCTCCCAGCCCCACCCGGGGAGTCGGCGGCCGATGCCCGGACGCCGTCGGTCAGCTGGGGGACCGGGCGATCGTGCGGGCCGCGTGACGCACCACGCAGGCCCGCACGCGCACGCCCGCAGCATGGTCAGCCGCTTCGCCGCCAGAAGTAGCGGCACAGCACGCGATGCCACTTGTTGGACGGCAGCTCCGGGTGCAACGCGGCCAGCCCGGTGCCGTACTTGGAGATCAGGCTGGGGCGACAACCGGCGCTCCACAGCAGCCTGTCCGCCGCGCAGGGCCGGCCGGCAGTCTTGGTCTCGACGATCACCAGCCCCGGTAGGGCGATCTTCCGGCCGTCCGGGCCGGTCCAGCACGGGTCGGTGTCGACCGTGACCCGGCTGTCGGTCTCCGGGAGGAACAGCGTGCGGCGGCGGTATCGGGTGGTCAGCGTGGGGTCGAGCCGGAACTGCCGGGTGCCGGGCAGGTCGGCGCCGACGACCACGTGATCGGTGAACTCACGGCCGGCCTCGTCCAATGTGCTCGGCGAGACGGCATGTGGCTGACGCTGTTTGACCGTGTGTCCGCGCCGGTCCCGGGTCTTGACCTCGAGCCAGCACTCGGCCGAGTCCAGATAGCTGCGGGTGCGGATCTTGAACCGGCGGCGGCGCTGCCGGGCGGCCAGCGTGTAGCAAGTCAGGTCCGGGGTGTCGAAGTACACCGACTCGTAGTCGAAGCTGCGCCGACCATCGATCTGCAGCGCCCGGGCCTGCGGTCGCAGCGCCGCCAGCACGGGAGCGAGCGCCGCATCGGGTAGCAGGTACTTGCGGTCCACCCGGTCCTGCAGCGCCGCCCTGGCAAGCAGCTCCGGCAGCTCGATCGATTCGAAATCGACATTCACCGAGCGGATCTCGGTGACGGTCATCGGGCGACGAGGTCGTGCGCCGTGGTGATCGGACGGTCCGCCGCGAGCTGGTACCGAACCTCGACCGTCGTCGTGTCATTGACCAGATCGAGGCGCTGCACGACGATCCGGTGCACCCGCGCGCCGAGCGTCTGCTCAAGATGCGTGACCAGGGTGTTCTCGTCCGGGTGGGCCCGATCCAGTACGACCACCTGGTGCCGGTAGCGGCGCAGCAGGTGGGGATGGTCGCCGACGAACATGACCAGCACGATCATCGCCATCAATGACAGGGTGACCCAGTCCGGTGTTGGGGACAGACCGGCCAGCAGACCCAGCGCCAGAGCCGAGAAGTAGTAGGCGACCTCGTGCTGCTCGAGCTCGGTCGAGCGCAGCCGGATGATCGACAGCACGCCGAACAGGCCCAGTCCGACACCGGCGGCGATCGCCGCGCCGGACAGCACGCTCGCCACCGCCAGCACCCCGATGTTGACGACCAGGTAGGCCACGACCAGGTCGCGGCGTCGGTGCCGCGGAAAGTAAAGCGCGAAGACGAGCAGGCCGATCGCCAGCCAATCGGCGGCGAAGATCGCAATCTGCGGCACGGAACCCTCCAGGTGAACCCTTGGTGACCCCGATGCAAACGGCCGAAGCTGTGCACCGCCGATGAGCAGGCCAAGCGTCGGCCAAAGGAAGGTGGTTCGCCGCGGCCACATCCGGGCGAGCTCGCCATCGGAGGGTGGGTCACGACCGGACGGCGCGCCTCCCGCGCGGACCGGCCCGCGGCGGCCACACTCGCCGCGGGCGTGAAGGGTGGGAGGATGACCGGCGCGCGCAGATCCACGGCCGAGCTCCTCGCCGCGTTGCCGGACGCACTGGCCGACCCGCTGGAGGCCTACCGGCTGTTCCTCTCGGCGGAGCGCAATCGTTCCGGGGCCACCGTCACCGCCTACCTGGCCGACGTGGTGTCCCTGTTGGACCACCTGGTCCGGATGGCCGGGGATCGGCCGGTCGCTCTGACCGACCTGACGCTGCCCGTGTTGCGCAGCTGGCTCGCCCGGCTCCGCTCGACCGGCGCCGCCCGATCCTCGATGGCCCGAAGGGCTGCCGCCGCGCGCTCGTTCACCGCGTGGGCGCACCACACCGGCCGCATCCCGGTCGACGCGGGCGCCCGGCTCGCCGCCCCGCGACCGGACAGGACCCTGCCCGGCGTGCTGCGGGCGGATCAGGCCGAGCGGATGCTGGACCTGCCGTCGTCGGGTGACGGGCCCGGTCAGGACCCCGCGGACCCGGTCGAGTCGGCCGTCGCGCTGCGCGACCAGGCGATCCTCGAGCTGCTCTACGCGTCCGGGATCCGGGTGTCCGAGCTGACCGGTCTCGATCTCGACGCACTCGACCGGCACCGGCGCGTGGTCCGGGTGCTGGGGAAGGGCGACAAGCAGCGCACCGTGCCGTTCGGTGTGCCCGCCGATCGCGCGCTCGGTGCCTGGCTGGACCGGGGTCGGCCGGTGCTGGCCGGTGCGGATGCCGGGCAGGCGGTCTTCCTCGGCCGCCGTGGGCGGCGCATCGATCCCCGCGCGGTGCGCACCCTGGTGCACCGGCGCACCGCCGCGGTGGACGGCGCACCGGAGATCGCCCCGCACGGGCTACGGCACACCGCGGCCACGCACCTGCTGGAGGGGGGTGCGGATCTGCGGACCGTGCAGGAGTTGCTCGGTCACGCCAGCCTGGCCACCACCCAGGTCTACACCCACGTGTCCACCGAGCGTCTCTCCGCCGTCTACCGGCAGGCGCATCCGCGGGCGTGAGGCCGGTCAACCTCCCTCCCACGGCCACAGCCGCACGGACCACGGTCGCAACAGCGCCATCGGATCGACATAGACCCCGCCCGGCAGCCGGGCGCCCCAGTGCAGGCAGCTCGCCGGCGCACAGCCGGCATGACCGGCCTGCAGGATCCCGATCGGCTGCCCGGCGACCACGTTCGATCCCGCGACGACGGTCGCCGTAACCGGTTCGTACGTGGTGCGCAGGCCGCCCCGGTGCTCGATGGACACGACGCCGCGACCGGCCAGGTCCTGCGCGTACACCACCCGGCCCGGTCCGGCGGCGGTGATCACGGAGCCGACGTCGGCGGCCAGGTCGACCCCGCGGTGACCGGCGCGGAACCTGATCTCCGGTGGGGCGAACGGGGTGAGGATCACGGCCGGCGGGGGAACGGGCAGCGCGAAGGCCGCGGGCGGTGCGAACCCGGCCGCGGGCGGCGCGGGCGCCAGGGGGCGCGCCACGGCGGGCGGAACCAGCTCGTGCGCCGCCACCAGCAACGCGATGAGGACCACCTGCCACCGACCCATGGCCCGATCCTGACGGGCGGAGGCCGCGCGCGTGGGCCGATGTGCGCGAATGTGGACGGTTCCGGGCATGTGCACAACTCGCGGGCCACGGAGGGGTCGCGCATCGGCTACCCTGGTTCGGCAGCTCACCATCGGTGGGCTGACTTCGCACGCCTTGCTGCCGACCGGGACCATCGCGTCCCACCTGGCCCGCGGCGCACCGAGGTCCCGCGTCCCGACCCAGGTCGGGGCATGGGCGGCGCGTCCGGAGGGCGTCAGGGCCACGGGTCACCCGACCCGTGGCGACAACCGAACCCTGCGTTCGCCTACCCGGAGGCCAGACCGGATCCGGGCGGCGGGCGCCGCACCGAGGAAGGACGGCCATGGCTGTCGTCACCATGCGCCAGATGCTGGACGCCGGTGTCCATTTCGGACACCAGACCCGGCGCTGGAACCCGAAGATGAAGCGGTTCATCTTCACCGAACGCAACGGCATCTACATCATCGACCTGCAGCAGACCCTGCAGTACGTCGACCGGGCGTTCGAGTTCGTCAAGGAGACCGTCGCCCACGGTGGCACCATCCTGTTCGTCGGCACCAAGCGGCAGGCCCAGGAGGCCATCGCCGAGCAGGCGACCCGGGTCAACATGCCGTACGTGAACCAGCGCTGGCTGGGCGGCATGCTCACCAACTTCTCCACCGTGCACAAGCGGCTGCAGCGGCTCAAGGACCTCGAGGCGATGGAAACAAGCGGCGAGTTCGAGGGGCGCACCAAGAAGGAGGTGCTGCTGCTCACCCGGGAGAAG
>CAYZBB010000080.1:0-29404 GCA_964476495.1 uncultured Actinomycetes bacterium
ATTGTCGACGGATCAGCCGATCTTCAGCAAGGTCATCGTGATCACCGACCGGGTGACGCTGGACCGGCAACTGCAGGACACTGTGGCGGGGTTCGAGCACACCCCGGGCACGACAGTGAAGATCGACCAGGACGCCGCCCAGCTGCGGCCCCGCGCTGGCGGGGACGCCGCCCGCATCGTCGAGGCCGGGCGTCGGGCCGCCCCGGTGATCACCCGCCACTCCTGCCCCGCAGCCCGGGCCAGCAACGCGGCCAAGATCACCCCACCACGTCCGCCCGACGGCCCAGGCAGAAGTGTGGCAACAGTACATGTGAACGACCGCACTCCGGCGCGGCCGAGCAGATTGCTTGCCGCGGCCGGATCCGCCGGACCCGATGGGCGGTCGCCCTTACGAACCGCGGCGCCGATACCCCAGGGGCAAGACGTTGCCGCAATTCGGGCAGCGCAGCCCCCGCCCGTCAGCTTGCAGGCCCGGGGCGGGATGCGGCGAGACGTTGTACAGGTCGTCCACACCGTACTGGTACGGGATTGCGTGTGCAGCTTCACCGCGACGATGACGCTGTCGTGCGGAGCGAGGGTCACGATCACTGATGAGCCGACGAGATTTCGACGCAACCGTCGGGGCCGGGCCGCGTCGGTTCGCGGTCGGTGACGGTGTGATCGACGAGATCCCTTGGGATCCGCAGTCGGGTCATCCGCCGGTGCACATGCAAGCTGATGATCGGGAGTGTTGGGATGGTTGACGATTGAACTGCTCACCGCAGCACCCGTATACGATGGTCACAAGAGCAGCAGAGGTGAAACTACTTAACAAAAGGTATCCTTTATGATTAGCGATCTAAATGAAGCTGTGGACAAGAATGACTATGTTCCATTGTTTCTGCAGATCCGCAATGTCTTGCGGAGGCGCATCGAGACGAACGAATACGTTCCTGGCGATCGGCTGGTCGAAAGGGAGATCGCGCTGGAACTGGATGTGTCCCGCGTCCCGGTACGCGAGGCGCTGCGAGCGCTCGAGTCCGAGGGCTATGTCGCGGTCCTCCCGCGTCGCGGCGCCGTCGTTCGCGAGCTCACCCGGCAGGACGTCGACGACCTGTTCGACATCAGGATGGCGCTGGAGGTCCACGCGGCGCGCCGAGCCGCTGAACGTCGCGATGAGGATGGACTGGACATTCTCAGGAAGACGCTCGAAGCGACGGCGGCGCGCCTTGAGGCCGGGGATCTGACGGCCGTCGGGGATCACAGTGAGCAGTTTCATGACCAGATCATTCGCATGGCGGGCAACGATCTGCTCGCCAAGCTGATCGATCCCGTCCTCGGGAGACTGCATTGGGTGATGCGGCAGGTCGAAGAACCGAAGCTGCTTCTTGAGGATCACAGACTTCTCTACGAGGCGATCAGCTCGGGAGATCCGGCCAAGTCGGCCGAGATCAGTGTTGAACATGTCCGGGCCAGCCATCGCGCGACCGTGCGATTGCTCTTCGGGAGCGACAACTGATTTCGGTGCGAGGGTAATGGTCGGCCTGCGGAGCGCTATTGCTCCGTGGCCGGCCATTACCCGTCAGGCCGCAGGGGACTCCAGAAGGCTCAGTTCGTAAGGAACCGGCCTCTCAGGGCGGCTACCTCTGACTCGTAGCGGGATGTCAATCGGGCCAATTCGTCCTCGAGTGCCGCCGCACCCAGCGGGCGAGCCTCAATCAGCCCGCCTGTGGCTGCCTCGCGCAGCCCCGATGCACGCCATGCGGCGGTGGCATGACTGTTCGGGAGGCTGTTGAACCAGTTCAGGAAACATGCGGTCCGCCCGGCCGGGGTCAGGTCCCCGAATAGGCGCACCCGCGCCAGCCCACCGTCGGGGTAGATGTCGATCCGCACATGAGTCGCCGCACGCCCGCCCGGATCGATCACAAACCGGTGGCGCGTGTCGGGCTGAAGGGTGGTTCGGGGGAGCAGTTCCCACCAGTCCTCACCCGACGACCCCTCATTGTGGGCGAGGATCCGGCAGGCACCTGGCGCGTTGCCGACGTTGTATGAGGTGTCGATCTCCGCCTGCCGCAGCAGTCCCTCTCCCGCCAACCGAAGCTCGAGCCAGTCGTTGCCGGAGTCGCGGCGACGCTTGGTTTCCCACCCGTCCATGAACCGCGAACGGTCCGGGGCGAGCACGCGATCGGCGCTGGAGAAGAACCCACCACTGCTGTCGATGACCCGGCCCCCATACTCCATGCCGGCGAGATCCAGTGGTAGGCCGGACATCAGCCGTGGATCGGGTACGGCCTCGCCATGAACCCGCAGCCGGGCAACTCCTCCGTCCGGGAAAATGTTCAAGCGGATGTGGGTGTAACGGTGCCTGTCGTCGACGAGGAATTCGTTCTTGGTGTCGCCCAGGCACTCGGTGCGTGGCACCAACTCGACCCATTCGGTGTTCTCGCCGGTGAGTTCGCTGGTGCTCGGGTATCCCTCGAGCGCGGCCGCCTGCACCGAGACCGAGGCGGGGTAGTTGCCGGTGAAGTGGGCCGTGTCCACCACCACACCGTGAACGATGCCAGGCACGCCGAGCCTGACGATGGCGAAGTCATGCCCCGGCTCACGGCGTCTTCGAGTCTCCCATCCGTCGTAGTTCCCGCCCTTATGGCCGAAGGTGTTCACCTCGGCTGACGGTTCGGGTTTGATGAGATTCTCCTTCTCCGCGAACAATTCGTCGTTCGCGAAGACCACGGAGCCGCCGAGGGCTCGTGACGCCAGATCGATCCAGTCGGTGATGCCGGTCATATTCTTCCTCCAGTCAACAGCTTTCCCTGGGGTTCGTCGTCGATCGTCGTACCTCGCAGCCAGGTCCTCTTGACCACTCCGGTCAACGTGCGTCCGTGATATGCGGTGAGCGGGTTCTTGTGCAACAGCGTCGCCTGATCAACCGTGAACGATTCGTCGGGAGAGAACCAGACCAGATCGGCGTCGTAGCCTTCCGCGATCGCGCCCTTGCGTGGCATTCCGGCCAGTCTGGCGGTGTTGTAGGACATCCACCGAGCGATATCGGTGAGCGAATCGCCCCGCTTGCCGGCCGCCGTCCACACCACCGACAGACTCAGCTGCAGCGACGAGATCCCGGCACCGGCCCGGTCGAAGTCACCGTCATCGAGGTACTTGCCGGAAATCGTGCAAGGTGCATGATCGGAGACGACACAGTCGACGGTGCCCGCCTCGAGCGCATTCCACAGGGCGTTGCTGTTGTCGGGGTCACGGATCGGTGGCGTGCACTTGAATTGCGTGGCGCCGTCGGCAACCTCCTTTGCGGTCAGGAACAGATAGTGCGGACAGGTCTCCACCGACAGGCGAATGCCGTCGCGCTTGGCACCACTGATCACAGGCAGCGCATCGGCCGCCGAGAGGTGCACGACATGCACTCGCGCACCGGTATCCCGGCTCGCCTCCACCAGCCTTGTGATGGCAACGACCTCTGAGCTGGGCGGACGTGAGGCCAGGAAGTCAGCGAACCGCGAACCTGCTGTCAATTCCGATGCTGCAATGACATCCGCATCTTCTGCATGGACCAGGAGCAAGCCGTCAGCCTGCCGCAGCCGCCGCAGCACCGTCCGCAGTTCAGCGGGGCGCAGAAAGGGGAAGTCGTCGGATTCTGGGGTCAGGTAGGCCTTGAACCCGAACACTCCCGCGTCCAGCAGTGGAAGGAGTTGATCCTCATTCCCGGATACGGCGCCGCCCCAGAAGCCGACGTCGATGAAGCACTGGCCGGCGGCCGCCGCGCGCTTGATCTTCAGCGCCTCGACGCTCGTCGTGGGCGGGAGAGACCCGTTCGGCATATCTACCAGCGTGGTCACCCCGCCGGCCGCCGCCGCCCTGGTCGCGCTTGCGAATCCTTCGGTCTCGGTTCGGCCAGGCTCGTTGACGTGCACATGGGTGTCAACTAGTCCCGGCAAGAGCGCGTCATCACCCAGATCGACCTGCTCGCGGGCCCGCACACGAGTGTCGTGCTCGGCAATGTCCACGATGCGGCCGTCCTTGACCAGGACCGTGGCAGGCCGCTCCCCGGTGAGGGTGACAACCCGGGTTGAACGCAATGCAAGGTCGAGGTCGGTCATCGCATCCCCTTTTCGGGCTTCAACGGAGCGATGTGGTGCCCGTGATTCGCTCGGCAAGCCTCGCTCATCGGCTGCTCCCTTGTGTCGTACCAACTACGACAGTCGAAAGACTGGACGTAGGGGAGGAACGCGGCCACGCCATGTCCGTCCATTTGGCGCCCAGTGGCGTCCTTGGCGGTGAGTACCCGAGCCGGCAGAACACTTCGGCGAGTTGTACCGCAACCATAACGCCGTCCACAACGGGCACATCCACCTCGGCTCTCACCCGCTCACCGAAACCCGCCATCCCGGCGCACCCGAGACAGACGACCTCGGCGCCATCCTCCGTGACGGCCAGCCGGGCTGCAGCGATGAGGGCCGCGGCGGTCCGATCCGGGTCGTGCTCCAGTTCGAGCACCGACAGACCCGTGCCGCGTGCGGACACCAGGCGATCCATCGTCCCGGCAATACGCAGGCGGTCCGCCGTCGGCCCCAGTTTTCCCAGCCCCGGTGTCAGGAGGGCGTAGCGCTGCCCCAGCAGGTAGGCCACGTGAGTGGCTGCCTCGGCGATGTCGAGCACAGGAACGCCGAACAGTTCCTCGAGGCCCTCGCGGCCGAGCTCGCCGAACCCCGCCAGCACGATCGCATCGAAGGCTTCCGGAAATGCACGGATGCACTCCACCACCGCGACGGCCGAGTAGTACGTCTCGAAGTGGTGCTCGACCGAGACCGGGCCGAAGGCGGGGGTGAGCCCGACGATCTCAGTGTCCGGACCCGCGTATTGCCTCGCCGCCCGGCATATCTGCTCGGTCATGGAACTCGTGGTGTTCACATTCACCACCAGGATCCGCATCAATGCTCTCCTTCCGTTACGGCCCCGACTCCAACAAGGACCCGGGCGCTGATCAGTCCTCAACGGCCGGGACTCCCGCACCGCCGGCGACCGGTCGCCCGCTCCGGGAACTCTCCCCGAAGCGGTGCATCTCAAGATCTGTCTCGGTGACGGTCCGGCGATAGGCCTCGAAGTGCCGGCGAGTCGCGAAGTAGTAACCACCCGCGCCGAGGACCACACCGATGGGCCAGCCGAGCGGAGCGACCACATTCCAACTCGGGATGACCGTCAGTGGCGCCACAATGGCAGTCGCCACGATGAAGACGATCAGTGCCGGCCAGTGAATGCCTTTACTGTAGAAGTAGAGTCCACCCTCGTCGGACCGGAACAGGTCGTCGACCCGGAAGCGGCTCCTGCGGCACACGAAGAAGTCGACCAGCAGGATGCCGAGGAGCGGGCCGGCAAGTGCTCCCTGAACGCCGTTGAAGGCCGTGATGGCACTCGCGTTGCCATAGAGCCACCAGGGCATCACCAGCAGCGCGCAGACGGCAGTGACGAGTCCCCCGGACTTGAACGTCAGAAGCTTGGGGAATATGGCTGCGAAATCGTAGGCGGGCGAGACGAAGTTGGAGCAGACGTTGATTCCCATCGTCGCGACCGCGAAGGTCGCCGCCGCCAGGATCAGAATGATCGGCGAGTTGAAGTGGTCAACGATGTCGACCGGGTTCGTGATCGCGGCGCCGAAGACCACCACCGATCCGGTGGTCACCACCACGGACAGGATGGCGAAGGCCCACTGGTTGACCTGGTAGCCGACGACATTTCCGATGACGACGGTCTTCGTGTCCGGGACGAACCGGGCGAAGTCGGCGAAGTTCGTCATCGGCACCGCTGAGTAGGAAACGACCAGGAGGGTCGCCGCCGGGACGGCGTACCAGGCCGAACCTCCAAGGATCTGGGGCGAGCTGGCCAGCGAAAGGGAGATGTCCCCATGGGCCTCGACGACGATCCAGATCGCCAATGCGATCATGACAACCCAGATCGCCGGGCCGCAGAAGTCGATGAACCTGCGAACAGTCTCCATCCCTCGGCGGATGACGAGAAGCTGGATCACCCAGAAACCGGCGAAGCAGGCCCATCCGAGTGCTGACTGGCCCATGAATTCGTAATGCGTCCACGATTCGAGGCCCGGCGCGAGCTTGAGCAGGACCACCACCAGCGCGGTGGACGCGAGATAGGTCTGGATCCCATACCACACGACACCCAGCACGGCTCGAATGAGCGCAGCGAACCTCGCTCCGTACACGCCGAAGCTGAGTCTCGCGAAGACGGCGTAGGGCACACCGACCTTCTGACCCGCGATGCCGGTCATCGTCGTACCCGCAGTCACGATGAGATTTCCAGCGATCAGCGCGAAGAAGACCTGCCAAGCGTTGAGGCCGAGGACGAAAAGCGATGCCGCGGTGGCGTAGCCGCCGAGGCTATGGATTGAGGACATCCAGAAGCAGAAGAGGTCCCACAGCTTCCAATTGCGCTCTTCGGCAGGCGTGAGATCGTCGTTCGTGAGGTTGTCGCGAGCGAGATTCCTTTGCGTCGCGATCACTGGATCAGTGCTCATACCGCTTGCTCTCCTCGTCCTCATTCGACGCTGGTACTGGGGCCGCGGCTCTCGGACCGGATCCGGTCAGATCTGGCGTGCCCAGAGTTCAGATCTGGCGTGCCCGGAGTTCATCCTCGGCGCGGTGCGTGGTCGACGGCGACCACGAGTACCCGACGGTTGTCTGAGACTGATGTCTCATCCACCATTTGGTATGCTGGTGTACCAGCATACTTGCAGCCCTCCACGCGAGGTGTCAAGGCCCATGTCACGACGGCCCGACACCCCCCTTCCGGATGAGGTTGTCTGTTGCCCTTGGTATGTCAGCCGTGGCGAAGGCGGCGAGTCTGCGCGCTCGAATCCCGCGGCCAGGCTCGCAGCCGTCCATCCATACCCGCCTGATGCAGACCGCCGGGCTCCGCCACGAGACTGAGTCGACGCCGACGACGCTGTGGTCGGGCCTGCGGCGGTGTTCGTGCGGGAGTTGCTGGCGGCCGGCAGGTAGGCGGCGACGCGACGCTCGTAAGGCATAGACCTGTAGCCGTGGTGGCGGTCCTGCACGCGTCGATCGCGGCCTGATACCGAGTGACCGTGTTGACCCGGCACGTGTCCAGCCGATGGGAGACCGGACCTGGGAGACATTTCGGTCGGAGCTCATGCTCGAGGACGCGTCGGTGAAGTCGTCCATCGTCGTCTCAAGCCTGGCGGCGGTCTTGGCGCGGCGATTGCTCACCGCGTGTCATGAGCCCCTGTCACCTCGAGAGGAGGATCTGATCATGCCCGGACTTGACAGTCCCGCTGGGCGGCCAGGGGAGAATCCCCAAGGCCGGGACAACCTTCGGCGACATCTGCGTGATCAATGCGGACGGCACAGGCTTGCGGAACCTGACCCGCACGAACAACGTGTCCGAGGGCCGACCGTCCTGGTCGCCTGACGGCAGCCGCATCGCCTACGTGGCGGAACACGGAGCCGGCAGGCTCGACCCCGAGCGGGACCCCTCAACGACACGCTCGCGGTGACCGAGAACCGGGCGGTTCAGGCGGGGACGTGCTGACAATCCCAGGTGTGCGTTCACCGCTCAGCGGCTGGGCGGATCTCATCGGAGAGGTCGCCGCTTCGGGGCGGGCACGACGACCCCCGGGCGATGAGCTGGGGTCGAAGCACGATGTCCCGGGCGACCTCTCGGTCCTTGTCGAGGCGTTCAAGCGCGGCCTCGACGGCGAGCTCGGCCATCCGGGGTGCGTCGACCCGGATGGTGGTGAGGTCGAGGAACGACAGGCTGGCCAGGCTGCTGTCGTCGTAGCCGACGATCGAGACGTCCTCGGGAACGCGGACGCCGCCGCGTCGCAGGGTGTCGATGAGCCCGTGGGCGCAGCGATCGGTGGCAGCGAAGATCGCGGTGGGCAGGTCTTCCTCGTTCAGCAGCGTCATGGCCGCGCGGGCACCGGATTCTTCGGTGTAGTCGCCGGGCAGGACACGTATCTGGTGCTGGAGTCCATGTCGGCGCATGGCCTTCTGGTAGCCGCGGCGTCGCTCGACGGCTCCGGAGGCGCCCGGTGAACCGGCGACGTGGATGATCCGCTCGTGGCCGAGTTCGACCAGGTGATCGACGGCCTGTTGGGCGCCGTGCTCGTCGGCGACTCGGACGACATCCACGCCGGCTTCGGCCTTGAGGCGGCGCCCGACCTGGATGACCGGCACCTGCTCGGCGAGCCGCTCCAATTGCTCCTGGCTGCTTCGCGACGAGATCTCGATGACCGCCTCGCTGCGGAAGCTGAGCAGCTCCTCGACGGCTGCCTGCTCGTCCCGCCCGACGTCCATGGGTGCGAGCACGACGTGGTAGCCCACACGCTGGGCGATCGGGTAGATCGCCTTGACCAGATCGACGGAGAACACCTCGTCGAGGTCGAAGAGCACACCGAGGTGGCGACTACGGGTGCGCCGGAGGACCTGCGCAGCGGTGTCCGGTCGGTAGCCCAGCTCGGCGGCCGCCTGAAACACGCGCTCTCGGGTGCTGTCGCTGGCGCCGGGTGCGTTGCGGAACACCATCGACACCAGCGTCTGGGAGACACCGAGATGGGCGGCGACGTCCTTCATGGTCGGGCGGCGGCCGCGACCTGAGCCGGTGGACGAACCTCGCGGTCTCCCGGTGGGCCGACGCTCCTCCATGCAGTCCCCCTCGCAAATTGGGCGTTGACAGCGAACGCGATGGACATCACACTAGTGCCTGTTACGTAAAAGCACTACGTAAAAGTTGGGTGAGTCACCGGGCGACGGAGCCGAGATGCCCTCGGCAATGGTCCGTGACCGCGTCGATTGAGGAGCAAATGGCAGTGAGGCCACGGTTGTTCGACATGGCGTGGACGCGCACCCTGCTCGACGGGGCACACCTGGACGCAGTCGTTGCCACCTCTGCGGAGCACGTGTTCCTGCTGTCCGGCCACGGGACGTGGCTGGAAGGCCAGATGCGGTCCTGGATGGCGCGGCCGGGCGGCGCCGACTCCGCGGCAGCCGGGTTCGCCCTTCTGGCCCGGGACGGCCGGGTCGGCCTGGTGGTCTCGCCGGTGACCGTGGCCGAGGGCCGCCTTTCCGACGCGGACGTCGTACGGCCGTACGAGCGGACCGCGGACGGCAGTGGACCGGCGCGTGCGTTGTTGAACTTGCTCGCCGAGATGAACCTGTCGGCGGCCCGGGTGGGTATCGAGCGGTCCAGCCTCGACGCCGCGGTGATGCCGGATCAGACGTTGGAATGGCCGGACGCCTCCGTCCTGCTGCGGCTGGCTCGCATGGTCAAGGGACCGGAGGCGATCAACCGCCTGCGTGCGGCCGCCGCGGCGACGGAGTCCCTGCTGCGGACCATCGCGGACGAGTGGGAGCAGCTGCCCGACCCGACCGCGGTTCAACGCCGGTGCCGGATGCTGCTCGCCGAACAGAATATGGATCTGGATCACTTCGTGTACGGCGCCCCGGGTGGGGGGATCGGGGTGCACACGCCGCGCCCAACGGATCCTCATGGGCTGCTGTTCGTCGACGCCGGCGCACGGACCGGTGGCTTCGTCTCCGATACCGGCGTGACCTTCGGACCGGCGACACCGCGTGAGTCGTCGGAGCGAGCGGTCTACGCCCAGTGCGCAGGCAGCATCCAGGCCGGCGCGGAAATGCTGGGTCCGGGTGTGCCCGGGTCCGCTGTTCTTGCTGCGATGCAGGCCGAGGTCACCGCGCCCGCACTTCGCCCGCAGGCTCACGGACTCGGCATCGGCATCCGCGAATGGCCGTTCTTCGGCGCTGCGTCGGACGCGAGGCTGACCGAGGGCGACTTGACGATCGCCGTCGACCAGCCTCTGCAGGCCGGGATGGTGATCAATCTCGAGGTCGGCGGGCACCACGGCCCCACCAGCTCCGTGCAGATCGAGCAGACCTATGTCATCACCGCGACCGGGGCCGAGCTGATCACTGCGCAGCGCCGGGATACCCCTTGGGCTACCGGCAGTTCCACATGCTCGGAGCGATCCGCGGGCGCCCCACCCATGGACCATCGATCCACCGCGCTCCTTTCCTGAGCGCACCCATCTGACCAGCTTCACCGTCGATCTGGAGGACAACCTCGTCATGAAAATCGCTCTCGACCCGTTCATGATCCGCAGTACCCCGCTGCTGGAGCTGCCCGGCGTCGTGGCCGACCACGGCTACCGGTACATCGAACTGTCGCCGCGGGAAGACTTCATGTGGTTCTTCACCCATCCCCGCGCGGACAAGCATCTGATCGCCAAGTTCAATTCCGCCCTCAAGGCGGCGGACGTGGAGATCGCCGCGGTGCTGCCCCTGTACAAGTGGGCGGACACCGACGAGATCGAGCGGACCGCGGCGGTGCGCTACTGGAAGCGCGCCATCGAGATCACCGTCGATCTGGGCTGCCAGGTGATGAACTCGGAGTTCAACGGTGATCCCACCGACGCCCGCCGGTCCGAGGGTCAGTGGTGGAAGTCGATGGAGGAACTGCTGCCGATCTTCGAACGGGAGGGCGTCGAGCTGCGCCTGGAGCCGCACCCGAACGACTTCATCGAGGACGGGAAGGCCGCCATCGACCTGGTCCGCGCGGTCAACTCCGACCTGGTGTCCTTCCTGTACTGCGCGCCGCACACCTTCCACCAGGGCGGCGACATCCGCGGCGTCCTCGACTACGCCGGCCCGCTGACCAAGCAGGTGCATGTGGCCGACTCCTTCGACCACACGGCGTCATCCGGGTTGCGGTACATCATCAACAACAACCCGGCGAGCGGAAACGCCCGTATCCACCAGCATCTGGACATCGGGCAAGGGGAAGTCAATTGGGACGAGTTCTTCTCGGCCCTGAACGACAACGGGTTCGACGGAATCATGACCGCCTGCGTGTTCGCCTGGGAGGAGCGGGCCGAGGAGTCGAACCGGTACATGCTGGAAACGATCAACAAGTACGTCACGAACTGGAATCGCTGACCGTCCTCCCGTAGTCCTGATCCCGGCCGTCGGCATCACTCACCGCCGAACGGCGTAGTTCACTGCGCCCAAATCACTGCGGGCCCGGCGCATCCGCACTCTTTCATCCCCTTCCCCAGAGGAGAGATCGTGTTCAAGGGCAAGCTCAAGATCGCGGCGGTGGCAACCGTGGCCGCGACCGCGCTGTTCGTGGCCGGGTGCAGCGGCACCGGGCAGAACAGCAGTTCCACTACCGGCGCCACCTCGGCGGCCGCCGGCTCGGCCAACAACGCGCCGGCCAGCAACGGCCAGGAGCTCAAGTACGCGGTCGTCACCCACGCGGCCGCCGGAGACCCGTTCTGGGACCTGATCAAGTCCGGTGCAGAGAAGGCGGCCGCGGACACCGGTGTGTCCGTCAGCTATCAGGGCGACGCCGACCCGGTTGCGCAGAGCAGGTTCATCGACTCCGCGGTCGCGGACGGGGTCAACGGCTTGATCGTTTCCATGGCCAACCCGGAGGGCGTCAAGGACGCGATCCAGCGGGCGGAAGCGGCCGGGGTGCAGGTTGTGGCCATGAACGTCGGCGCAGACGTGGCTGTCGACTACGGCGCGATCACCTTCGTCGGCATCGAGCCGGTGCCCGCGGCCGAGGGCGTCGCCCAGCAGCTGATCAAGGAGGGCAAGACCCATGTCACCTGCGTGGTGATGGAGGCCGGCAACATCTTCCTGGAGACCACCTGCAAGACCCTCACCGACACCCCCGGCCTTCAGGTGACGACCCTGCAGGTCGACGGCACCAACCTCGCCGACACCCAGGCCACGATCAAGAGCCAGCTGCTGGCCGATCCGCAGACGAACGCTGTGGTCACCCTCGGCAGCGCCATTGCCCAAGCCGCGGCCAACGCGCGGACCGAGGCCGGCAGCAACGCGATCATCTCCAGCTACAACCTGTCCGGCGACACCATCGACATGCTCAAGAGCGGAACGCTGGACTTCACGATGGACCAGCAGGGCTTCCTGCAGGGCTATCTGCCGGTGGAGATCCTGAACATGAAGCTCCGCTACGGCAACACCGTCGGTGGCGGCCAGCCGATCTACACCGGCCCGCAGATCGTCACCAAGGACGACATCGCCGAGGTTGAGAAGTACGTGCAGCAGGGCACCCGCTGATGACCGCCGCCCCCGCCGTGACGACCACATCGGACGAACGACTCAAGCAACAGACCTGGTTGCAGCGCCTGTTCCACCGCCCCGAACTCGGGGCGGCGGGCGCCGCGGTTGCGCTCTTCATCCTCTTCTCGATCGCCAGTTCCACCTTCCTCAGCGCGCAGGGCATCAGCACCTGGCTGTACTCGGCGTCGCTGTTCGGCATCATGGCGGTCGGCGTCGCGCTGCTGATGATCGGCGGCGAGTTCGACCTGTCAGCCGGCGCGATGACCGGCACCACCGGTCTGACCGTCGGCATGCTGACCACCACCATCGGAGTGAACATCTGGGTCAGCATGGTGCTGGCGCTGGCGCTCGCCCTGGCGGTCGGCATGCTCAATGGGTTCCTGCTGCTCAAGACCAAGCTGCCCAGCTTCATCATCACGCTGGCCACGTTCTTCATGCTGCAGGGCTTCAACCTGGCCATCACCAAGATCGTCACCGGAAACGTCGCCATCTCCGGCATGACCAAGGTTCCGTACTTCGACGACGTCAAGATCTTCTTCGGTTCCACCTTCAACTTCTTGGGCATCGATCTGAAGGTCGCGGTGATCTGGTGGATCGTCATTACCGCGATCGGCACCTGGGTGCTGGCCCGCACGCGTCCCGGCAACTGGATCTTCGCCGTCGGTGGCAACGCCCACAGCGCCCGCCAACTCGGTGTTCCCGTGGGACGGGTGAAGATCGGCCTGTTCATGACCACGGCCGGCTTGGGCTGGCTGGTGGGGATGCTGATGCTGTTCGACGTCTCCACGGTGCAGGCCACCACGGGCGTCGGCCAGGAGTTCGTCTACATCATCTGCGCGGTGATCGGCGGCTGCCTGCTCACGGGCGGCTACGGATCGGTCATCGGCGCCGCGATCGGCGCTCTGATCTACGGAATGACCTTCCAGGGCATCGTTTTCGCCGGCTGGGACAGCAACTGGCTCAAGGCCATCCTCGGCGCGATGCTCCTGGCCGCCGTCCTGGTCAACCGCTGGATCACCAAGACCGTCGGAGGCAAGGAATGACCGAGCAAACGAACCGGCCCGCGCCGCTGCTCGAGGTCGACCACATCGGCAAGACCTACGGGTCGATCATCGCCCTGCGGGATGTCTCCACCCACGTCCGCGCCGGCGAGGTCGTCTGCGTGCTCGGCGACAACGGCGCCGGCAAGTCCACCTTCATCAAGATCCTCGCCGGAGAGCACCAGCACACCAGCGGGGCGCTGCTGATCAACGGGGCCGACACCCACTTCTCCAGTCCCCGGCAGGCGCTTGACCAGGGCATCGCCACCGTCTACCAGAACCTGGCCGTGGTTCCCCTGATGCCGGTTTGGCGGAACTTCTTCATCGGCTCCGAGGTCCGCACCGGGTGGGGCCCGTTCAATCGGATGAACGAGAAAAAGATGAAGTCGATCTGCAAGGAAGAGCTCCTCAAGATGGGGATCGACCTGCGCGACGTCAACCAGAGCATCGGCAGCCTGTCCGGTGGTGAGCGGCAATCGGTGGCGATCGCCCGCGCGGTCTACTTCGGTGCCAAGGTCCTCATTCTGGACGAGCCGACGTCCGCGCTGGGCGTCAAGCAGGCCGGTGTCGTGCTCAAGTACATCGCCCACGCCCGGGACAACGGTCTGGCCGTCGTGTTCATCACCCACAACCCGCACCACGCCTACCCCGTCGGGGACCGGTTCCTGCTGCTCAAACGGGGCACCAGCCTGGGCAACTTCGAGAAGCACGAGATCACCGTTCCGGAGCTGACCCGGCTCATGGCCGGCGGTGCCGAACTCGAAACTCTCGCTCACGAACTCGCCCGCAACTGAGCCACGGAAACCGACGTCCGCACAACCTCGGCTTCCCGAAACGACTGACTGCACGAACCGATTTCACGACTGACCAGGTCGTCATCATGTACGAACGAGATTGTCCAGGAGCAGCCATGAATCGTGAACCGATAGGCGTCGCGATTGTCGGATTCGGTTGGATGGGCCAGGTTCACACCCGCGCTTACCTGCGTGTCCCACAGTTGATCACCGTGGCCGACCCGGCCATCGAACGATTCGACGACCTGATCGGCCGGTACCAGTTCACCACCCGCACCACCGGTGGCAGGACGTGATCGAGGACTACGTCGCCTGCCTGCTGCGGTTCGCCGGCGGCGCCCGCCGGCATCCTGGAGGCCAGCCGGGTCAGCGTCGGCGACCAGCGCACCTACGGCTTCGAGATCCACGGCACAAAAGGCGCTCTCATCTGGGACTACCGCCCGCCGGGAACCCGATGAGCTTCGACGACCTCAAGATGATCGGGGCCGCGGAGTTCCTCCGTTCCATCGACGACGGCCGGCCCCGTGGCGCCACCGCCGCAGATGCAGCGGTCGCCGCCGGCGCCATCGACTGCGTCGTCGAATCGGCCAAGACCGGCGGATGGGTGCCGGTGCCCGGCCTGCCCACCGTCGACACCCACCCACCCGCAACGCACACGACCACGCACCCGACCACGGAAAAGGAGTCAGTTTCATGAAGCTCGGTTCGTTCCTGTCCTGCCTGTCCAACAAGCCGTTGACCGAGGCCCTCGACATCGTCGGCGATCTCGGCCTGACCAGCGTGGAGATCACCGCCGGCGGCTTCCTGCCGCCGGTGCACCTGCCGGTCGACCAGCTGCGCGCCAGCGCCGCCGCCCGGGAGGACTACCTGGGCCAGTTCGCCGCGAAGGGCATCGAACTGACCGCCCTGAACGCCAACGGCAACCCGCTGCACGCCGACCCGGCGGTCCGCATCCCGCACGCCGACGGCGTCCGCACCGCGGTCGAGCTCGCCGGCCTGCTCGGCATCAAGAAGGTCGTCGTGATGGCCGGGCTGCCGGCCGGCGCTCAAGGCGACACGGCGATGTCCTGGGCGGTCGCCCCCTGGGACAGCGCGTTCCTGGACATCCAGGACTACCAGTGGAACGAGGTCGGTGTCCCGTTCTGGCGCTCGATCGACGAGCAGGCCCGGGACGCCGACGTTCAGGTGTGCGTGGAAATGCACCCGCACACCCTGGTCTACAACCTCGCCACGTTCGAACGGCTGATCACCCAGACCAACGCCACCAACATCGGCGCTCAGATGGATCCCAGCCACCTGTTCTGGCAGGGCATCGACCCCATCCAGGTCATCGAGTACCTCGGCGACCGCGTCTACCACGCCGCCGCCAAGGACACCCGCATCAACGAGGCCAACCGGGCCCTCAACGGGGTCCTGCACGACGGGTTCCGCCGCATCCCGGCCGAGGAGAACCCGGTGTCCCTGGGCGGCCGGTACGTCGTCACCAACTTCCCCGAGGACGCTCCCTGGAACTTCGTGGCCATCGGCCGCGGCCACGACATCGACTACTGGAGCCGCTTCCTGGGCGCCCTGTACGCGGTGAATCCGACGATCGCGGTGAACATCGAGCACGAGGACGGCGAACTCGGCCAGGTCGAAGGTATCAGCTACGCGGCGAACAGCCTGCAGAAGGCCCTGACCCAGCTCGACATCAAGGAACCGGTGTGACCGCTGTGTCCTCCACCGTGTCACACACTGCGTCACCGGCCGTCGCCGAACCGCTGAGCTACTCGCCGCCGCACACGCCGGCCGGGCGGCTGAACGGCTCGGTCGCGATCGTCACCGGCGCGGGCAGCGGCGTCGGCGCGGAAACCGCCCGGATCTGCCACGCCGAGGGTGCGCACGTGGTGCTCAACGGGCTGACCGGCTCCCGGCTCGAGGCCCTGGCCGCCGACCTGAACGAGCGGGTCACCGTCTCGCCGGGGGATGTCACCGACACCGATTATCTGGCCAGGCTTGTCGAATCGGCCCGGCAGGTCGCCGGACGCATCGACGTCCTGGTGAACAACGCCGGCGCCACCATCCGCGGCAGCATCGACGAAGCGACACCCGAGAACTTCGACGCGGCGATGAACGTCAACCTCAAGTCCGCGATCCAGCTGATCCGGCTGGTCGCGCCGACGATGCGGGAGGCCCGCCGCGGCTCGATCATCAACGTCGCGTCCATCACCTCCCTGCAGGGGCTGGCCGGCGCAGTGTCCTACACGGCGTCCAAGGCCGGCATGACCGGGGTGACCAAAGCGATCGCCATGGAACTCGCACCGTTCAACGTGCGGGTCAACGCGATCTGCCCCGGAGTGATCGACACCCCCATGACCTACGCGCACGCCGACACCATGCCCGAGCCGGCCGAGCACTACGAAGCCCTCAAGAAGCGGCAACCGATGAACCGGCTCGCCAGCGCCCGTGACTGTGCGTTGGCGGCCCTGTTCCTGGCCAGCGAGGACTCCTCGTTCATCACCGGCGCCGCCATCCCCGTCGACGGCGGCCGGCACGCCGCCTGACCCGGCCCGTTTCCCGAAGCTGACATTCCGAAGACAAGGACTTGAAACGATGACGACAGAACCCGTTGTGGCCGGCCCGTTGCGGGTCGGTGTGATCGGCGTCGGCCTGATGGGGGCCGACCACGTCGAGCGGCTCTCCACCCGGATCCACGGTGCGCAGGTCACCGCGATCTCCGACTTCGATAGTGACAAGGCGACGGCGATCGCCGGCCCGTTGGGCGCGGCGGTGATCAGCGATCCGATCGAGTTGATCAACGCCGACATCGTCGACGCCGTCGTCATCGCCAGCCCCGGGTTCGTGCACGGTGATCAGGTCCGGGCGTGCATCGAGTCGGGTACCCCGGTGCTGTGCGAGAAGCCGTTGACCATGGACGCGTCCTCCTCCTACGAACTGGTCAAGGCCGAGGCGGCCACCGGCCGGCGGCTGGTGCACCTGGGATTCATGCGTCGATTCGACCCGGAATACGTGGCCCTGAAGGAACTGCTGCGATCCGGTGAGGTCGGCGCACCACTGATGGCGCACGCCACCGTCCGCGCGGACAACGTGCCCGCCTCCTTCGACACCACCATGTCGATCAATGACGCGGTGGTCCACGACTTCGACGTCACCCGATGGCTGTTCGACGAGGAGATCACCCGGGTCACCGTGCACCGCCCGACGCCGACCACGAAGCGGGTCAGCGAGAACCTGGCCGACCCGCTGTTCGTGATGGCCGAAACCGAGTCGGGCCGACTGTCGACCGTGGCCCTGCTGGTCAACAGCCACAGCGGCTACCAGGTCGGCCTCGAACTGGTCGGCGAGCAGGGATCGGCCAGCATCGGCCACGACATCTCGGTGATCTCCAAGTCCAAGGACCGGCACTGGGGCGGCGCCATCGCCACGGACTTCCGCGCCCGGTTCCGCGCGGCCTACGACGGCGAATTCCAGGACTGGATCACCGCGCTGCGCACCGGAGGCACCCCGGCCGCCGCCACCGCCTGGGACGGGTACGCCGCCGCCGCGGTCTGCGAGGCCGGGGTCCAGGCCACAGAACCCGGCGCCGCCGCGGTGACCGTCGAGCTGCTGCCGCAGCCCGACAATTCCTGACCCCCACAGCCACTACTCGACGGCGCGGCGCCATGAACGGTCCGCCCACCCCGAAGGAGATACCGATGCAGAAGACCGTGCGCCTGACCACCGGGCAGGCGTTGATCAAGTTCCTTGCCGCCCAGTACACCGAGCGGGACGGCGTTCGTCGCCGGCTCATCGCCGGCACATTCGGCATCCTCGGTCACGGCAACACCGCCGGACTGGGCCACGCCCTGGCCCAGCTCGGGCAGGATGTCATGCCGTTCTATCAGGGCAAGCACGAGCAAGCCATGGTCCACTCGGCCATCGCCTACGCCAAGGAGAACGACCTGCTGTCGACCCTGGCGGTGACCACGTCGATCGGCCCGGGCGCGGCCAACCTGGTCACCGGCGCCGGCAGCGCCACCATCAACCGGGTGCCGGTGCTGCTGCTGCCCGGTGACGTGTTCGCCCGCCGCCGGCAGGGTCCGGTGCTCCAGCAGGTCGAGCAGCCGGGCGGCTACGACATCACCACCAACGACGCCCTACGGCCGGTCAGCCGCTACTTCGACCGGATCACCCGGCCCGAGCAGCTGATGGAGTCGCTGCCGCACGCCGTCGCCGCGCTCATCACGCCGGGCGATACCGGGGCAGTCACGCTCTCCGTGTGCCAGGACGTCGCGGGGGAGGCCTACGACTGGCCCGAGGACCTGTTCGAGGAGCGGGTGCACAAGGTCTACCGGCGCCGCGCGGACGCCGACGCGATCCGCGCGGCGGCCGATGCCATCGCCGCCAGCAGCCGACCGCTGATCATCTCCGGCGGCGGTGTGCGGTACTCCCGGGCCGAGGACGCGCTCAAAGGCCTGGTCGAGGCCACCGGCGTGCCGGTCGGCGAGACCTACGCCGGCCGCGGCACCGCCCGCAGCTGCGACACCGTCGCCGGCGGCCTGGGCATCATCGGGTCCGCCGCCGCCAATACCCTGGCCGCCGAGGCCGACCTGGTCGTCGCCGTGGGCACCCGCCTGGCCGACACCGTCACCGGCTCGCACTCGTCGTTCAAGGACCCCGAGGTCTCCTTCGTCACCGTCAACCTGAGCCAGCTCGACCTGGTGAAGAACTTCGCGTTGCCCGTCGACGGGGACGCCCGGTCGGTGCTCGAGGACCTGACCGCCGAACTGGCCGGCCGCCAGTGGCGGGCGTCCCAGGCCTGGCGCAACCGCTCCACCGCGGTCATCGACGAGTGGCGCACCGACCTGGCCACGTCCCTGAAGACCCAGTACAGCCCGATGCGCGGGTACGAGGTGGTCGACGAGCTGAACAGCTTCACCACCGCCGCGGACCGGGTCGTCGTCGCGTCCTCCACCGCGATCGGCTACGCCCACGCCATGTGGGACAGCGAAGCCGAACTGGACCTCGAGTACGGCTACAGCTGCATGGGCTACGAGATTCCCTCCGCGCTGGGCCACCGGCTGGCCCGCGCCGAGGGCGACTGCTACACCGTGCTCGGCGACGGCTCCTACCTGATGGGATATCCGGGGGAGTTCGTCACCGCGATCCAGGAGCGTCAGCGGCTCACCGCGATCGTGCTGGTCAATTCCGGCTGGCAGTGCATCAACCGGTTCGAGCAGGGCGCGATCGGCCGTACCTACGGCACCCAGTTCAAGTACAAGGCCGACAACGGTGAGTACGCCGGCGATGTGGTGACCGTCGACTACACGGCGAACGCCGCCGCGTTGGGCTGCACCGTGTTCAACGCGACGACCAGGGACGAGCTGCGCGACGCGCTTTCGCAGACCCGGCAGGGCGACCGGCCGATCCTGATCGCCGTCCACGTCGTCGACGACGACCTGGAGGTGCCCGCCGGCGTCTGGTGGGACTTTGGCTCCGCCGAGGTAGACGTCGACGGTCAGGTCTCCGAGCGGCACACCAAGCACATCGAAGCCGGCACCACCCAACGCTGGTACGTGTGAGCGCCGGTCACCAGACTGGCCGCCGCCACTTCGACCTGACCGACCGCCACCATTCGACGTCCGCGGACGTCCGCGTTCGGCCTCGACGAGCGGAAGGATCCGGACATGGATCGTCCCGCCGCGCATTGATGATGAGAGATAGGGAACCGATATGTCTGCACACGGGGCGCCGCCCCCGCCGGGAGTAGGCGGCAACCGGCCTGCACCTCGGGGATCAGCCGGCTTTCTGGTCAAGCTCACCGTCATCTCGACGCTGGGCGGTCTACTGTTCGGCTACGACACCGGCGTGATCTCCGGAGCCCTGCCCTCCCTGCGTGACGACCTGGCCTTGTCCAGCCTGCAGGAGGCGACGGTCGTCTCCTCCCTGCTGTTCGGTGCGATGATCGGCGCCCTGATCGGGGGCAAACTCGCCGACAAGCTGGGCCGCAAGGGCAGCCTGCGGGTCTGCGCGGTGCTGTTCCTGGTCGGCGCGTTGGCCAGCGCCATCTCACCCAACTACCCGTTCATGGTGGGTGCCCGACTCGTGCTGGGCATCGCGGTCGGCGCCGCCGCGGCGACCGTGCCGCTGTACCTGGCCGAGATGGCGCCCGCGCACCGGCGGGGCCGGATGGTGACCATCAACGAGCTGATGATCGTCAGCGGGCAGATGCTGGCCTTCCTGATGAACGCGATCATCAACAGCCTGTTCGGGTCGCCGGACGTCTGGCGCTGGATGCTCGCGGTGGCGGCGATTCCCGCCGTCGCGTTGCTGGTGGGCCTGTTCTTCCTGCCCGAGTCGCCCCGCTGGTTCGCGTTGCGTGGTCGGCTACCCGAGGCCCGTCAGGTCCTGGACCTGAGCCGATCACCGGCCGAGGCCGAGGCCGAATTCAAGATCGTCGCCGAACACGCCAAGCGGGACACCGCCGAGGACCGGGGAGCCGCGCTGCGCGACTTGCGCGCCCACCGGTGGATGCGGCGGATCCTGTGGGTCGGCATCGGCCTGGCGATCGTGCAGCAACTCACCGGCATCGGCGCGGTGATCTACTACGCGCCGACGATCCTGGAATCCACCGGCCTGGGCCTGAATGCCGCCCTGATCCTGACCGTCACCGTCGGGGTGGTCGGCATCCTCGGCACCATCCTGGGCATCTACCTGCTCGGCCGGGTCAACCGGAGGCCGCTACTGATGACCGGCTTCATCGGCGTCTCCGCCGGGCACATCCTGCTGGGCCTGTTCTTCCTGCTCCCGGAAAGCAACCTCCGCAGCTACATCATCCTGGCGGCCATGCTGGTCGTGGTGTTCTTCATCCAGGCCTTCATCGGCACGCTGGTGTGGCTGCTGCTCTCGGAGATCTTCCCCATGGCCATCCGCGGCTTCGCGATGGGCGCCGCCGTGTTCGTCCTGTGGGCCACGAACGCACTCGTCTCCTTCGTGTTCCCGCTGCTGGTGGACGCCCTCGGCTCGACCTGGACGTTCCTGCTGTTCGGTGTCATCAACGCCGGCTCGTTCCTGTTCGCGCTGCGGTTCTGCCCGGAAACCCGGGGACGCACCCTGGAGGAACTCGAGGACAACTTCCGCGAACACGACGCCGCCCACTTCGTGCACACCGCAGCCGCCGACGCCGGCAAGGGCTCCTGACGAAACGACAACCAAGGCCGACCGGCGCGAGCAACCAGCAAGCGCACCCGGCGACCCCGGCCACCGACCGCCGATGGTCCCGCGCCGGACCGTCCCACCATGCGCACTGACCACATCAGAGGAAGGACCACCGCCGTGACAAGCGACGGTTCCCGGCTCCGCCGGGTCACGACGATTCAACATCCGAACTGGCCCAACCTGGTCTGGGTCGAAATCGAGGACGAGCACGGCAACGTCGGACTCGGCGAGACCTTCTCCCTGGCCGAGGCCGTCGTCGGCTACATCCACGAGGGCGCCGCCCCCTACCTCATCGGCCAGGACGGCGGCGATCGCACCCGGCACTGGCAAGCCCTGTACCGGCAGCGGGGCCGCGGCGGCATGGGCGCCGAAACCCGCGGCGCCTCGGCCATCGACATCGCTCTGTGGGACCTGGCCGCCCGCCGCGCCGGCCTGCCCCTGTACGAGATGCTCGGCGGCCGATCCCGGTCCCGCATCCGCGCCTACAACACCTGCGCCGGCCCGAACTACGTCAAATCCGCCGCGGTCGCCGGCCGCCTCTACACCGGCGAGTTCGCCGGCGATCGCTACGACGACCTCTGGGGCTTCAAGAACGAACCGGAAAAGCTCGCCGAGAGCCTGCTCGACATGGGCATCCACGCCATGAAGATCTGGCCGCTCGACGAGATCGCGGTCGACACCCAGGGCCTGTACATCAGCCCGGCCGACCTGCGTGCCGGACTCGAACCCCTCCGACGCATCAAGGCCGAGTTCGGCGAAGAAATGGACGTCGCCCTCGAGCTGCACCTGCGTTGGCACCTCGCCCCGGCCATCGAGATCGCCCGAGCCGCTGAAGAACACAAGCCGATGTGGATCGAGGACGCCTTCCGCGTGGAGAACCTGGCGTCGCTGAACCGACTCTGCGAATCGACCACCATCCCCATCCTGACCGGCGAACAGCTCGGTGGCCGCTGGGCCTACAAGGACGTGCTCGAACGCACCAACGTCAGCATCATCATGTCCGACCCGGTCTGGACCGGCGGCATCAGCGAGATCCGCCGCGTCGCCGACCTCACCGCCGCTTTCCAGCGGTCCTTCACCCCGCACGACTGCACCGGACCGATCGGACTGGCCGTCGGCACCCACGTCGCCCTCTACGCCGAGACCGCGATCTACCAGGAGTTCGTCCGAGCCTTCCTCTACGGCTGGTACGAGCAGGTCGCCGAAGGGCTGCCCGTCGTCACCGACGGATACATCGAACCCGCTGCGCGGGCCGGCCACGGCGTCACCCTCCGCACCAACGAGATGAAGGATGACTGGCAGATTCGAACCACCACCTGAACCCTGCGCCATACACCGAACTCGACAGCCGACCCCCCAAACGCCGAACGGGCCTGGCGGCGCCTCAAACCGAAGCTGAAGCGACTTCACCCCGAGCCCAGTCGACAGAAAGGGTACGACCATGACCAATACCGCGGAAATCGAACCGCTGCCTGACGGAGTGCTCGACATGCTCCGCAACGTGAGTACATCCACTATTGCCACCCAGCTGTACAAGCGTGGCTACCGGCAGCCCCAGATGCTCGGCATACGCCCGCTCAGCGATGTCGCGGAAGGCTTCGTCGCCGAAGCATTCACCATGAGGTTCATCCCGGCACGGGAGGACGTCAATGTGCTCGACCCGTACCGAAGCGGCAACACCCTGCAATGGGACGCCATTGAAACCGTTCCGCCGGGTCAGGTCATCGTCGTGGACAGCCGCGGCGACACCCGCGCAGCCTCGGGCGGGGACATGCTGATGACCCGAGCCTGGAAACGCGGCGCCGCCGGATTCATCACCGATGGCGGCCTGCGCGACGGACATGTCCTGTCCCAGTTGCCATTCCCGACCTACGCTGCGGCCGTCACCATCACCACCCGGGCCGCCTGGCACCACGTGGCCGACCTTCAGGTTCCCATCGGTTGCGCGGGTGTGGCCGTCTACCCGGGGGACGTCATCGTTGCCGACCGGGACGGGGTCCTCGTCGTCCCCAGGCAACTGGCCCCGGAGATCGCCGAACCGTCGCTGGAGCAGGAGAAGCTGGAGGCCTACGTGGCCACCAAGATACGCGCGGGTGAACCCCTGGCCGGTAACTACCCACCCGGCGAGCAAACAATCGCAGAGTACCAAGCCTCACTCACCGGCAAGTAGCCGATCACTTTCCAACAAGGAACCAAGGCCAGGAACTGCGATTCAGGAGTCTCTTTGCCCCCAATGTCCGCGACGCCACACTACATCGAGGTCACTGACGAATCGGGCGCAGTTGCTGCCGTAGACCTGCGCGCCCTACGATCGGAGGTCCGGACGGACCGTCGAACGGTCGACGATGGCGATCTGGTCGCCTCGTCGGCCAACCGGTGATCCGGCGGCTCGCCGAGTCGAGCACCGGATCGGCGAGAACTCCAGCAAGCTGCGCGTTGGGGGTCAGCTCCACTCGCGTCACGATCACCGACGGGACCGGCGATGACGAGTGAGACCCGCGACACCTGAATCCGGCCGGCACCGCGGCAATCCGGTCGGTCAGCCCGTCCGGCTCACGTCATGAGCACGGTGGATTCGCCAGTGCCGGGACCGGAACTTGCCGGCCTGCCGGTCCATCCGGCAACTGTGGTCGAGCTGAGACTGGAAGCGGAGCGGGTCATCTCGCTGCGGCTGCGCGCGGACGACGACGGGTTTGCCCCGTGGACGCCGGGCGCCCACATCACACTCATCCTGCCCAACCGCATGAGCCGACAGTATTCGGTGATCGAGTCCGACGCCGCCATCACCTGGCTGCGGATCGCGGTGCTGCTGGAACCCGCCGGCCGGGGTGGCTCGGAATATATCCACCACTTCCTTCGGCCGGGACAGGTCGTCCTGGTCGAGGGCCCCCGTAACAAGTTCCCGCTGCCGCCGGCGGGCCCGCTGACCATGTTCGCCGGCGGCATAGGCATCACGCCGATCCTCCCCATGCTCCGCACAGCGACCGCGCAGGGGCGGCCCTGGACGCTCGACTACGTCGGCCGCCGCCGCGAGTCCATGCCGTTCCTGGCCGAGTTGGAACGGGACTACGGGGATCGGGTGCGGGCCTGGCCGACCCGGCGAACCGGGCGGGTGCCGCTGACCGAAGTGCTGACCGCCGCACCCGCGGACACCGCGGTACTCGCCTGCGGGCCGCAGGGGATGCTGGACTCACTCGAACTCGCTGTGCTGGAATCGCCGCTGCCCGACTCGTGCCTGCACGTGGAGCGGTTCAAGCCGCGTCCTCGACCGCCCGTGGTCGAGCGGCCGGTGCTGCTGCGCGCGGCGCGCAGCCAGGTCGACGTACAGGTCGACGAGAAGACGTCGCTGTTGGACGGACTGCTCCGGGCCGGCATTCCGATAAACGCCAGCTGCCGCAACGGCGTGTGCGGTACCTGCGAGACCCGAGTGCTGGGTGGTGTTCCCGACCATCGTGACGATGTGTTGACCAGAGAGCAGCAGGAGGCGGGCGACACCATGCTCGTGTGCGTATCGCGTGCCGTCGGGGAGGAGTTGATTCTCGATGTGTGAGGTCGATCCGAGTATCGACGTGACCGCCGGGCTGCGCCGATTGTCGGCGACGGACATCCGGGACGTGCTCGGGCCACCCGATCCACCCGTCCTCGCCAAGCTTGACACGGAACTGGGGTTCACGGCCCGCCGGTTCATCGCGCACTCGCCGTTCGCCTGCCTGGCGACCGCGGGGCCGGACGGCGCGGACTGTTCACCCCGCGGTGACGAGCCCGGTTTCGTCAAGGTTCTCGGGCCGAGCACCCTCTCACTTCCCGACCGGACCGGCAACAACCTGGCGGACAGCTTCCGCAATGTGCTGGTCAACCCGCAGATCGGCATCTTGTTCCTGATCCCAGGGATGCGGGAGAGCCTGCGGGTCAACGGAACCGCCTTCATCACCGACGACGCGGATCTGCGGCGGCGACACGAGGCTGACGGTCGCGTACCCAAGATGGTGCTGATCGTGCAGGTGCGTCAGAACTACTTCCACTGCGGCAAGGCGTTGATCCGTTCAGGGGTGTGGGACGCTTCGACCTGGCCCGATCCGGCGGCGGTCGTGTTCGACAGCAACGTGTTCTCGCTGCGTAACAGCGAGCGCGGCAACAGTGAGATCAGCTCCGTCGGCCTGAACAAGGTACTTGAGAGCAGCTACGTCACCGAACTCTGACCGGCCGGGCAGCCGGGTATATCGGGCCTGCCCGACGCCGTTCGAGATCGGCCTGGCCGTCGTTCGAAACTTCGACCGGCGCACCGTGGCTCGGCCGATTCTGGAGCAGCTCCCTCAGTAGTAGATCGGCCCCTTGCTGCCACCCCCGACCGGGATGGCGTCGCCGGTGATCGCGACGCTGCGTGGCGAACACAGGAAGGCGACGACGTCGGCGACCTCGGTGGCTGTGATGAGCCGCCCGATGCTGGTCGCCGCAGCCAGTGAGGCCTCGACGTCACGGGCGGTCGTCCCTGTCGACCGTGCGATATCAGCAAGAAGTTGTGGGGTTCGGTCGGTGACGGTCATGCCGGGGTGAACGACGGTGACGCCGATGCCGGCCGGCCCGAGTTCGTCGGCGAGGTTCTTGGTCATTGCGGCGACGGAGACGTTCCGGATGGAACCGACGATGGAAGTGGCCTGTCGGGCGTTGAGCCCGCTGATGTTCACGATTCGGCCCCAACCCTGCCCGATCATGTGCGGGGCCACCGCACGCGCGCATCTGAGATAGCCGAGCACCTTGGTCTCGAACTGCTGACGTATCTCCTGATCGGTCAGATTCGCCAGGCCTGCCGCCCCAACGCTGGCAGGTTGCGCCGCGCAATTGACGAGAATATCAACACCACCGAGGTTCTCGGTGACGGCGGCAACCATGGACTGGACCGAGTGGTCGTTGGTGGTATCGACGACCACCGGACTGACGGATCCGCGGCCGCGCCCCGAGATCCTCGTGGCCGCTTGTTGCAGAGTCGACAAGCGGCGGCCGGCGATGGCCACGTGAGCGCCCTCGGCGGCCAGCGTGGTGGCCACTGCGAGTCCGATGCCACTACCGCCTCCGGTGACGACGGCGCGCCTACCTTCGAGTTCGAGATCCACTGCATGCCCTTCGAGTGGTAGTCGACCGACCAGGCGTCAGAGATTGATTCCCCTGCGGAAGAACTCGTACGGTCGAGGAGGACCATCCGACCAGCCGCAGACATGATTCGTGAGATTGGGTGACGTTCCGTCAGCTGTCGGATCGAGGCTCCACGACGAACACCGGAATGATGCGAGCTGTCCTTCGCTGGTAGGCGGCATACGGCGGGAAAGCGGCGACCGCCCGATCCCACCACTCTTGCCGCTCGGAACCGTTGAGTTCGCGAGCATGACCATCGATGACGGTCGCTCCGTCCTGGACGCTCACGGCGTCGGGATCGGCCTTGACGTTGTGGTACCAGGCCGGGTGCGTCGGCGACCCGCCCTGGGACGCCACCATTGCGTACCGACCGTCATGCTCGACCCGCATGAGTGGAACCTTGCGCAGCTTGCCGCTGTGCCGACCCCGGAATGTGAACAGCACAATCGGAAGTCCGGTATCCCGCAACGTGTTCGCCTCCCGTCCACCGGTGCGCTCGTACCGCTCAACCTGCTCGCGAACCCATGACACGGGACTCGGTTCGTACTCACCCTCCAATGGCATGCGCACAGCGTACGAAGGGTCGCCGCGCTCTTCGAAACGGGGTCGATTCAACTGAATCGGTTGCCGGAGTGTCGCGTGCATGCGGCCTGTCCACCGTTGTGGTTGGTCCCAAGCGGCAAACTCGGTGGTCGGGCCACCGACCGGTCGAACGTGACGAACCGGCCGTCGTTCTTGACCGCCAAGGCGACCAGGCAAAGGTCAGTCACCTGTTTTGGCCCATGAACCCGGACGCTGTCGAGCACGGCATCATCGAGAAGGCTGACGTCGCAGGGCCAGAACTGATGATGAGGGGGGGACGCAGGCTGCCGCAGCAACGCGAGCGCCTGCGACGTCGGCACGGGATCTGGATAGCGCGGCTGGCTGATGGTCCGGACAAAGCCGTTCTCGGTCACCGGGCACGAGGCCCATCCGTGCACGATCTCCGCATCAAGCCAGTCCCAGGCCCGGCCATGGTCAACATGGTTTCCGTCGACGAGCGCCAGCAACACGTTGATGTCGAGGAGGGCGCGGCTCACTCCCCCTGCTCCCTCTCGGAGCCGGCGGGCGGGGGCGCGGCGAGAGGCAGTCCCGCTCCGATGGCCAAGCGGCCGGGGTCGGTGCCCCGGCCCGGGAACCGAATCCGGGTGTGACCATCGCTCGGTGTCTCACCGGACTTCTACAGCGCACGAACAGCTTCCCGCCCGGTATCCCGAAGACAGTGAGCTGAACAACGAGAACGACCTGGAACACCGCCGCACCGGTTCCGGCCGTGCCCGGCTACCCGAGGAGCACCCATGCCTGCACAGAGCCACCCGACCTACCAGGGGCGTCCGTTCCCGCGGCCGGACGAGGAACTCGTCGACCAGGGCCTGTCCTTCGACGTCACCACCCTGCTGAGCCGTCGCCGGATGCTCAAGGCCATCGGACTCAGTGCCGCGACGATCGGCCCGACCGCATGCGTCAACTCGGCAACGACATCGTCGTCGGGCACTGTGTCGTCCGCCGGCTCGTCGGCGAGCGGCTCCGCTGACACCGGTGCCCTGACCGAGATCCCCGACGAGACCAACGGTCCCTATCCAGGCGACGGCACCAACGGGCCGGACGTCCTGGAGGAAAGCGGAATCGTCCGCACGGACATCCGCTCGAGTTTCGGCACCTCCGCCGCCACCGCGGAAGGCGTCCCCATGACGCTGCGGCTGACCGCCTACAACCTGGAAGGAGGCCGGCAGGTGCCGTATTCCGGAGTGGCCGTGTACGTCTGGCACTGTGACCGGGACGGCCTTTACTCCATGTACTCCCGGGGTCTGGAGAACGAGAACTACCTGCGTGGTGTGCAGATCGCGGACGAGGACGGCGTCGTGGAGTACACCAGCATCTACCCGGCCTGCTATCAGGGCCGCTGGCCACACGTTCATTTCGAGGTCTATCCGGACGAGGCCAGCATCACCGATCACGACCTGAGCATCTCGACCTCGCAGCTGGCCTTCCCCAAGGATGTCTGTGACGTCGTGTACGCGACCGCCGGGTACGATGGACGAGCGCGATAGAAGGCAGATCGGCGAGCAGGCCGAACCCGGTGGACGACCCAAGGCGCCGGGACGCCTCGAAATACTCCAGCGGTTCATCAACACCTGGAATCACGACCTCCCCGCGGACTGGGACCGGCTCGCATCGCCGCAGAGCGCTCAGGCGTGGCTACTCGAGAAGCAGCTCATCGACCGGGAGGCCGCGATCTCCCCGTCTGAGGTTGCACGACTTCGCGCGCTCCGGGAGGCGTTCCGCTCACTCGTCCTTGCCCACGTCACCGGGCAACACGACACGACTTCCATCCCCATCGTGCTGGCAGTCGCGGCCGCGGGCACCCTCGTCGTCACCATCGGTGACGACGGGCGAACGCACCTGCAGGCCCGCCAAACGGGTGTCGACGGTGCCGTCGCGACGCTCATGGGAATCCTGCACGAAGCGCAGCTCACCGGAGACTGGGCCCGGCTCAAGGGTTGTCGACAATGCGGCTACGCATTCTTCGATCTGTCGAAGAACCGCTCGGCCGCCTGGTGTGCGATGTCCATCTGCGGTAACCGCAGCAAGAACCGTGCGCACTACCGGCGCGTCCGCCACTCGGCCGACGGCGCGTAGTTCTCGCCGAGGGCGGCCCCTCGGCTCGTTCTGACCGGAGTTCAGCTTCTTCGCCTGTCATCCGTCGAAGGGGCTCGGACCGTCGGCGTGGCCGGGCCGACCTTGAGCGCCGGTGCCTGCTCGTGCAGCGGCGTCGGTCGGACCGCGGTGTCGAGATCGGCGACCAGAGCTCACGATCCTTGCCGATCGTTTCCGTGCGGCTGTCGGACCCGCGAGGCATGCTGGGAGCGCACCCGCCCACCCCGTACGGTCGACCGGCACCCCGTGACCAAGATCTGGACATGTGTGCGCTATCAATGGTATTATCAGGTATGTTTGTGGTGGAACGGCAACACGGGGAACGTGCCCTGGTGTGGCAGTCCACGCCACCGGCCCCACCACCTCCCACCGACCCCGACCCACCACCCTTCTGACGAGCCGGCACGACCAGATCAAG
>CAYZBB010000081.1:0-29374 GCA_964476495.1 uncultured Actinomycetes bacterium
CTTGGATCGGCGCAGGCTCGGAATGAGCACCGCCCGGACCATCGACCCGATGCGTTGCCGGCGGTCCGCCCGGAGGACGATGGGGACGCGGCACGGTCGCAGCGCAGGCGTGGGGAAGGACGGTCCGCATGCTGGACGACGAACTCGAACCCCGCGACGACGACCACCCGCCTGGTGACGACGAGAGCGACGAGCCGATCACCCCGAGCCTCCCCAGCCTGGACGACGACCGGATCCTTGCGCTGGAGCTGGTCAGGGCCACCGAGGCGGCCGCCATCGCCTCCGCCAGGTACCTCGGCCGGGGCAGCGACGACGAGGTGGACGGCGCGGCGACGGATGCCATGCGTCCCGTGCTGGGCACCATCCAGATGCGCGGCATCGTGGTCATCGGCGAGGGCGAGAAGGACGACTCGCCGATGATCTATGCCGGCGAACGCATCGGCGCCGGCCTGGGCCCACTGGTCGACGTGGCGATCGACCCGGTCGACGGGGCAGGACTGACCGCCAAGGGCCTGCCGAACGCTATTTCGGTGATCGCGCTCGCCGATCGGGGCGCGATGTACGACCCGGGTCCCTGCGTCTACATGGACAAGGTGGTCATCGGCCCCGAACTGGCCGACGTCGTGGACATCCAGGCACCGGTCGAGGACACCGTGCGGGCGATCGCGCGGGCCCGCGGCGTCGATCCAGGCGACGTGACGGTCGCGCTGCTGGACCGCCCACGACACGAGGACCTGACTCGGCGGATCCGCGGGGCCGGCGCCCGGATCAGGTTCCTGCTCGACGGTGATCTGGTCGGCGCCCTGATGGCGCTCACCGAGGAGTCCGAGATCGACATGGCCGTCGGCATCGGCGGGGCACCCGAGGGGGTGATCGCGGCGTGCGCGGTCAAGTGCCTGGGCGGCGCGATCTACGGCAGGCTGGCGCCCCGGAACGCCGCCGAGGCCCGCCAGGCGCGGGACCTCGGCCTGCGTCCGGACGAGGTGCTGACCACCGACGACCTGGTGCGCGGCCGGAACGCCTATCTGGTCGCGACCGGCGTGACCGGCGGTGAACTGCTCCGCGGCGTGCGGTTCGCCCGCGACACCGCGATCACACATACCCTGGCCATGCGATCGAGAAGCGGGGCGGTGCGGACCATCGAGACCAAGCACCGGTTGTCCACCTCGACGCTGGTCCCCGCCCAGACTTCGGCGGGCTGACGTGACGGGCACCGCCACCGGTTCGGTCACCGCCGACCTGGACCGGAAACCACCTGGCCGGCTCCGTTCCTGGCTGCTCGAAGGCCTGATCGACAGGCAGGGCAACCATCTCGGACCCGGTCAGGTCGCCCAGGAGGAACACAGACGGCGATCCTGGTGGAAGGTCATGTGCCTGACCGGCGTCGACTACTTCTCCACGCTCGGCTATCAGCCGGGCATCGCCGCATTGGCGGCCGGGCTGCTGTCTCCGTTCGCCACGATCGTGCTGATCGCGCTGACGCTGTTCGGCGCGCTGCCGGTGTACCGCCGAGTGGCCAGAGAGAGCCCGCACGGCGAAGGATCGATCGCGATGCTGGAGAGGCACCTGCCCAAGTGGGCGGGCAAGGTGTTCGTGCTGGTGCTGCTCGGGTTCGCGGCCACCGATTTCATGATCACCATGACGTTGTCCGCCGCGGACGCGACCGCGCATCTCGTGGAGAACCCGTTCGTGCCGCAGGCGTGGTCGAACCACACCATGCTGATCACGCTGTTGCTGCTGGCGCTGCTCGCGGGCGTGTTCCTGCGTGGGTTCACCGAAGCGATCGGCATCGCGGTCGTGCTGGTCGGCGCCTACCTGACCCTCAATCTCGTCGTCGTGGTCGTCAGCCTCGAGCACATCATCACCGCACCGTCGGTGGTCACGGACTGGACGTCGGCGTTGATCGCCGGCCATTCCAGTCCCTGGATGATGGTTGGCGTCGCGCTTCTCGTGTTTCCCAAGCTCGCCCTCGGCCTGTCCGGGTTCGAGACCGGGGTCGCCGTCATGCCCCAGGTCAAGGGTGAACCCGGTGAGACGGAGGAGAACCCGGTCGGTCGTATCAAGGGCACCCGCAAGCTCCTGCTGGCCGCCGCGGTGATCATGAGCTGCTTCCTGATCACATCCAGCCTGATCACCACCCTGCTCATCCCCCAGGCGCAGTTCCAGCCGGGCGGCGAGGCAAACGGCCGCGCGCTGGCGTATCTGGCCCACGAGTACCTGGGCAACGGCTTCGGCACCGTCTACGACGTCTCGACCATCCTGATCCTCTGGTTCGCCGGAGCGTCGGCCATGGCCGGGCTGCTGAACCTGGTGCCGCGCTACCTGCCCAGGTACGGGATGGCTCCGGAGTGGGCCCGGGCGGTCCGCCCGCTGGTCCTGGTGTTCGCGATCGTCGCCTTCGCGATCACCTGGGTGTTCGACGCGAACGTCGATCAGCAGTCCGCCGCGTACGCCACCGGCGTGCTGGTGCTGATGACCTCCGCGTCCGTCGCGGTCACCCTGTCCGCCGCGCGCCGCGGGCAGCGCAGGCTGGCGACCGGGTTCGGCGTGATCGCCGCCGTGTTCGTCTACACCACGATCGACAACATCGTCGAACGTCCGGACGGGGTGCGGATCGCCTCCTTGTTCATCCTGGCCATCGTCATCTTCTCGATCATGTCCCGGGTCGGCCGGGCGTTCGAGCTGCGGGCCACCAGCATCATTCTCGATGACAAGGCGGCCGGATTCCTCGCCGACTACGTCGGCCGGGACGTGCAACTGGTGGCCCACGACCCGGAACCGGAGGGCCACCACTCGTTGGCGTTCAAGGAACGTCAGCAACGCATCGAGAACCACATCCCGGCCGAGGACCCGGTCATCTTCCTGGAGGTGACCGTCACCGACGCCTCCGAGTTCAGCAGCGAGCTGAACGTGCACGGCACCATCCGCAACGGCCGCCGCGTGCTCGAGGTGTCCAGCCCCGTCGTCGCGAATTCGATCGCCGCGATCCTGCTGCACCTGCGCGACCACTACCGGGTCAAGCCGAACGTCTACTTCGGCTGGACCGAGGGCAGCCCGGTGGTCAACCTGCTGCGGTTCCTGTTCCTGGGCGAAGGGGAGATCGCACCGACCACCCGGGAGGTGCTGCGGCGCGCCGAACCGGACAAGGCCAGGCGACCGAAGGTGCACGTGGGCTGACGACCTGCCGACGCGGCGGCCGGATTCGTTTGTCACGATCATGATGTGCTGCACGCGCTGGGACGGGGCATCGCCCGTCATCGGGGACTCATCGTCCTGGCCTGGTTGATCATCACCGTCGCCTCGTTCGCGGCCGCGACGGGCGCGTTCGGGGAGGGCCTGTTCGCCCGCCTGCACTCCGGCCAGCTGACGGTGCCCGGCGAATCGGACGAGGGTCTCGCGATCCTCAACGAGCACAGCACGACGGGACAATCGCTGACCCTGATCGTGCAGGGCGTCGACCCGGCCGATCCTGCACTCGTCGCGCCGGTGGCCCAGGCGCACCAGGACCTGCAGGACATCGACGGCGTCGCGTCGGTCGCCGAGCCGATCACCGCGCCCGGCGGGCCGGTCAACCCGGCCGTGGCCCAGCTCGTCGCCCAGGACGGCGACGGGTTCCTGGTGTCGGTCACCCTGGAGGCCGACCTGCCCTCCGATCAGGAAGACGCCGCCCTGGACGCCGCCCAGGGCCGGCTCACCGAGCTCGGCGACGAGATCGAGTCGCTCTACCCGAGTGCGGTCACCATGGTCGGTGGGGGCAGCCTGTTGCTGTCGGCGATCACCGGTCAGGTGGAGAACGACCTGGTCAAGGGCGAGCTGATCGCGCTGCCGATCAGCCTGCTGGTGATGGTCCTGGTGTTCGGCGGGTTCGTCGCCGCCGGCATGCCGATCATGGGTGCGGTCGCGTCGATCGCCGGAGCGTTGGCCACCCTGCTCGCGTTCTCCTACTTCATCGAGCTCGACGCCAGCGTGGTCAACGTGGTCACGGTCATGGGACTGGGCCTGTGCATCGATTACGGCCTGCTGATCGTGTCCAGGTACCGGGAGGAGCTCCGCCGGCGGTTCGACGCGCTGACCACCCGCTCCACCAAGGACGCGCGGACCGAGGCGCTGGTGGCCACGATGGGCACGGCCGGACGGACCGTGCTGTTCTCGGCGATCACGGTCGCGATCAGCCTGTCCGGCCTGATGCTGTTCCAGGCCGACATCTTCCGGGCCATCGGCGCGGCCGGTGTCAGCGTGGTGGTGGTCGCGCTGCTGGTGGCGTTGACGCTGGTGCCCGCGCTGCTCGCGCTGGCCGGACCGCGGATGCTCAAGCCCGGAGCGCTGACCAGGGTGCCGGTGCTCAAGCGGGTGGCGAACAGGCTCGGCGACGTCGCACCCGAGGAGGGCTTCTTCTCGGGACTGGCCCGCTGGACGCAGAAGCGGCCGTGGCTCGTGGTGATCGGGGTGCTTGCGGTTCTCGGCCTGCTGGCCGCACCCGCGCTGCGGCTGGAGATGCGCAGTTCCGGGGAACAGCTGCTGCCCCCTGGCCACCAGGACCGGGTCTTCTTCGACACGTTGGCAGACCAGTACCCGGCATTCGGCCTGCCCGCTGTCCAGGTGGTCGGTCAGACCGACCCCGCGCAGATGGCCGGCCTCGCTCAGGACATCTCCGAGCTGCCGGGTGTCGAACTGGTGTCGCCGCCCCGGCCGGTAGGCGAGGACTACGCGGCGATCAGCGTCTTCATGACCGACCCCGACCCCGGCAGCACCGACGCCAAGAACCTGGTGAACCAGCTCCGGGAGAACCGGCCCGACTATCCGATCTGGGTCACGGGGCAGACCGCGCACCTGATGGACTTCACCCACGCCATCGCCGAGCGGGCCCCGTACGCGATCGCCGTCGTCATTCTCGCCACGTTCGTGCTGCTGTTCCTGCTCACCGGGTCGATCCTGGTACCGATCAAGGCCCTGCTGATCAACGTTGTCTCCCTGGGAGCGTCGCTCGGCGTCCTGGTGCTGATCTTCCAGGACGGCCGGTTCGAGTCGATCCTGAACTTCGACTCGGTCGGCGGCATCGAGGCCATCATCCCGATCCTGGTCGTGTCCCTGGGCTTCGGCCTGGCCATGGACTACGAGATGTTCCTGCTCAGCCGGATCAAGGAGTTCAAGGACAAGGGCCTGACGAACAACGAGGCCGTGGTGGTCGGCCTTCAGCGGTCCGGCCGGATCATCACCTCGGCCGCGCTGATCGTGGTGCTGGTGTTCTCCGGGTTCGCCCTGGGTGATCTGCTGGTCATCAAGGAGACCGGCATCGCCCTGGCCGTCGCGGTCACCATCGACGCCACGCTGGTGCGCTGCCTGCTGGTGCCGGCGACCATGACACTGCTCGGAGAATGGAACTGGTGGGCCCCCGGGCCGCTGCGGCGCCTGCACAACAAGCTCGGACTGCGACACTGACCCGACGACACCGACCCGACCGCGACACCGATCCGACGACGACACCAACCCGACGACGACACCGACCCGACCGACGGCCGCGTGACCTTCGTCTCCCGGCATGTGCCACCGGGCGCCGCCGTGCGTCTGAGCGCCGGCGGGGTGAGGCCCGGCCGGCGCGGGCCCGGCTCCGTGCCACCATGAGAACGGACAGTCTGGGGGGTCGCGGATGCGCGCCACACGATCGAGGATCACCGCGACGGTGGCCGCAACGAGCGCGGCCGCGTTGCTGTGCCTGACCGCCTGCGGCGCCGGCGGCCTGCCCGCCGCCACGCCCGCCGCGGCGGCCGCGTCCGGCACGTCCGGCACGTCCGGCAGCACGGCGACCCCCGGTGCAGGGACGTCGGCGAGCCCGGTTGCTGCGGCGGCGTCCGTCGCGCTGACCATGACCGACGGCGCCGTGCAGGTCCGGGTCACAGCGACGGACGGCCGGGCCGTGGTCGGTGCGGTCGCCGTCACCGTCGATGGGACACCGGCAGGGTCGGCGTCGGTCACCGACGGCGTGGCCTCGGTACCGCTGGCTGCCGGGCTGGCGGTCGGCGACCACACGGTGGGCGCTTCCTTCACCCCGGCCGACGCCGCCACACTCGGCGCGGCGCAGGGCAGCATGACCTACGTCGTCGCCAAGGCCGCGTCCTCGATCAGCGCCGGCGTCGGCAAGGACTCCATCCGCTATGGCGACAACGAGTCGTTCGACATCACCGTGTCTGCGCCGGGCGCGGCCGATCTGTCCGGGCACGTTGCGGTGCTGGACGGCGAGACGGTGGTCGCCGAGGGCGACGCGGACGCCTCCGGTCATGCCGTTTTGGACGTGTACAACACCGCGGACCCCGGCCCAAGGACCTACACCGCCCGCTACGACGGCAACGCCGCGGTGGATGCCTCGACTTCGCAATTCACCGTGCAGACCACCAAGACCGACGTGGACATCGTCATCTCGTTCACCGACAACCCCACTCCGGGCTCGGATGTCACCGTCACCGCGGACGTGGTCGGCACCCCGCAGAGCCCCAGCGGCAACGCGACGATCGGCGTCGACGGCAGTCAGATCGCCGGCGGCACGGTGACCGACAACGGCATCATCACCGGGACGCTGACCGCGGTCACCGCCGGCGACCACACGGTCACCGTGTCCTATGTCGGCGACGTGCGGTTCGAGCCGGACACCGCATCCGCCACGCTGACCGTCCGGGAACCGTTGACCAACCCCAATGCGGCGGGGGCGGCGGCCACCCAGGGCGGCAACCCGTGCCCGGCCGCAGCATCTGCCTGCATCGACCTGTCGAACGAGCAGGCCTGGCTGCAGTCCGGCGGGCAGATCACCTACGGTCCGGTGCCGATCACTTCCGGCGCCGCCGGATCACGGACCCGCACCGGCATGTTCTCGGTGTTCTGGAAGGACCGGAATCACCGGTCGTCGCTGTTCAACAACGCGCCGATGCCCAACTCCGTGTTCTTCGACGGCGACATCGCCTTCCATCAGGGCAGCCTGTACGACCAGTCCAACGGGTGCATCCACCTGTCGTGGGATGCGTCTGAGACCTTCTTCGCCACGTTGTCGGTCGGCGACGCGGTCTACGCCTGGGGCGCTGCGCCGTACTGATCGGCGGCGGCATCGATGCGACCGCGACTCAGGCCGGGTCCGGTTCCAGGACCGTGGCCAGCCAGTCGTAGACGACCTGATCCCAGACCCGCTGACCCATGCCGGCGCAATGTCCGCCCGCGCCCTGATGGGCGGTCAGATTGACAAGGGTCGCCGACGTGCCGGTCAGCGCCTTGACCATGTCCGGCCCGCCACCGCCGACGAAGTCCCCCTCGCACTCGACCACCAGCGTCGGGCAGGTGATCCGGTCCGCCACCCCGGCCAGCGTGTAGCGGCGCAGTTCGGCGAAGTAGTCCGAGACCCGGCTCAGGCCGTGCACGGCCATCCGTGCGCCGAAGAACTCCCGCCGGTCGACGCTGGCCCTCATCTGCGCGGCGACGACCGCGGGTGCGACCCTTCCGGCCAGGCCCTGCGGAACCCGGGCGCCCAGGTCCGGCTGCGCCGGGTCGCAGACCAGCGCGGCGATGCGATGCTCGAACGCGGCGCCCCGGGGTGCCAGGTAGCCGCCGAACGACCGGCCGATCAGCACCAGCGCGTCGTCCCGGACATCGGCCCGGGCAGCGACCAGGTCGATGACCGGGGTCAGCACGACCTCGAAGTCCGGTCGCATCCACAGCCGATCCAGGTACAGCGCCGCACCCTGACCCGGACCCTCGAACGCCACCGCGTTGAACCCGCGGTCGAGCGCGCCGACGACGTAGACCAGCCCCTCCTCGGCGGTGGAGTCGTAGCCGCACGGGGCCAGAACGGTCGGGCGTGGTATGCCGGAGTCGTCCGGCGCGAAGAAGTAGGCCTTGAGGGTCGTGCCTTCGAAGGGCACGGCCAGGGTTACCACGTGCCGGTCGAGCAGCGGGGTCGCCGCGGCGAACGCGGCGACCTGGGCGGCGTAGGCGCGCTGCAGGCTGGGGTCGGCCAGATCGCGCCGGAGAAAGAAATACGCCTGCCGGTAGTACTCGGCGGCCCGCAGGTACGCGCCGGCGGCCGACTCCCGATGGCCGGCAGCGGCGGCGTCCTCGGCGACTGCGCGCACGGCCTCGGCCCGTTCGAACCAGGCGTTATACCACCGCTCCGGTTCCGGCTTCCCGATCGTCCGGGCGGTGGCGAACGCCTCGCCGAGGTCCGCCATCCCGGCGTACGAAGCCGCGAGTGTGCGCTGGAACTGACCGTCGTAGGTCTCGTTGCCGAATGCGACGGTCGGTGTCTTCGCCATCAGCCGGCCTCCCAATCCCTCCGGGTCGGCGGCAGGTCCGTGCCGCCGCCGTGATCGGGGCGGCAGGCCAGGATCTGGTCGACGCCCATCCGGTTCTGCTCGAACGCCAGGCCGCCCCCGATCAGGTACAGGCGCCAGACGCGGGCGTTGATCTCGCCCGTCATCGCGACCACCTCCGCCCATCGGCTCTCCAGGGTGCGCAGCCAGCACCGCGCCGTCCACGCGTAGTGCTCCCGCATCGCCTGCACGTCACGCACCTCCAGGCCGGCGCCGGCGAGCAGCGACACCGTGGTGCCCACCGGCTTCATGTGCATGTCCGGCGCGATGTAGGTCTCGATGAACGGCCCGCCACCCGTGGCGCCGGCGCCCCGGGACATCTGCTGCACCAGGGCCCGCCCACCCGGCCGGAGCACGTCGTGCAGCATCCGGGCGAACACCGGGTACTCCCGGTCGCCGACATGCTCACCCATCTCGACGCTCGTCACCGCGTCGTACGCGCCGCGATCCGCGGTGCCACCGATGAGCTCGCGGTAATCGGCCAACCGCACGCTCGCCCGGTCGGCCAGCCCCGCATCGGCGATCCGCTTGCGGACGAAGTCGAACTGGGCGCGGGACAGCGTGACGCCGACCGACCGGGTGCCGTAGTGCTCGGCCGCATGGCAGATCAACGAGCCCCACCCGCACCCGATGTCCAGGTGCCGGCCGCCGGCGCCAAGCCCGAGCTTGCGGCAGATCAGGTCCAGCTTCGCCTGCTGCGCGGCGTCGAGATCGCCGTCCGGCCCGTCGGTGAAGTAGGCGCAGGAGTAGGCCATGGTAGGGCCGAGCAGCAACTCGTAGAACTCGTTCGACAGGTCGTAGTGGTGGGCGATGGCGTCGCGGTCCCGGGCCGTGGAGTGCTTGTCGCCGGAGAGGCGGGCCTGTCCACCTGGTTTCGGTGGGCGCCGGCCGACGGCACCGAGCCTGAGGGCGGCGACGGCCAGCCGGGGGTAGTCGACGAGCCGGATGCGCGGGCGGGTGAGCGTGCCGGTCCGGGTGGCGTCCCACACCGCGGAGAGCCCGGCCGCCAGATCTCCGTCGACGTCAAGGTCCCCGGAGATGTACCCCTCGGCCAGGCCGAGCTCGCCTGGCGACCACACGAGCCGGCGCAGCCCACGCCGGGTGACGACGAGCGTCGGAGCACCGTGCGGGCCAGATTCACTGCCGTCCCAGGCCCGGATCCGGATGGGCAGCGGTCCGCCGAGCACGGTCCAGGCGACTGCGTCGATCCGCTGCGCGATGGAGGCTCTGCCGCCCACGGCCATCCTCCCCGGGCGTTCACTGCGCGGGTCCGCCGGACGGCGCCGCGTCGGGGACGAGTGGATCACGGATCGGTTCGGTGACGCGCGTCGGGCCGGGCATCCGGCCGGATTCCGGTGTCGCCGGCCGTCACAGCACGGGCCGTGCGGCCCATGGGTGCGTCGGGACGGCCGGCGACACCGAGACTTCCGGCGGGTACAGCCCTCGCGGAGCCGCGCCCGCCGGAACGGGATGGCCTCAGCGGTTGTGACGCACCACCACCACCGGCCATGTGCTGTGCCCGATCAGGGCGTGACTGGTCGACCCGAGCAGCAGGCCGGTGAATCCACCGCGCCCGCGACTGCCGACCACGACCATCTGCGGTTCGGGCTGTGTCGGGTCGTGTCGGAGTAACGCCTCCGCCGCGCGACCCCGTCGCACGATCTGCTCGACCTCGACATCGGGGTACTTCTCCCGCCAGCCCGCGAGTTGCTCGGCGAGTACCGCATGCTCCTCGTCGTCCTCGAACCGGATGAGCGGCGCACCCTTGGCGAGGCCGATCAGCGCGAGGTCGTCCCATGCCAGCACCGCCCGCAGCGGCGCCCCGCGCCGATCGGCCTCGTCGAATGCGAATTCCACGGCGGCTTCGCTGGTCCGGGACCCGTCAACGCCGAGCAGGACCGGTCCGGTCGGTGCCACCACGCCGTGGCCGGGAATCACGGCAACCGGTGATCTGCCGTGGGCTGCCACGTGCAGCGCGACGGACCCGAGGATGACCTCGGGGATCCGGCCACCGCCCCGGGTCCCGACGACCGTCAGAGTGGCCTCCTCCGACAGGCGCACCAGTGCCGGCCGGGGGTCGGTCTCGACCAGCCTGGCAGCGACCTGCAGGTTCGGATGGCTTTCCCGCAGGTCGGCGACGGTGTCCGCGAGAAGCTGCGCGCCGGCGTCGTGCAGTCCGTCGGAGAGCGAGGTGGGCACGGTGTAGCCCATCATTCCGACGACCGGGATGTTGAATGCGTGCACCAACAGCAGGGACTGGTCCCGCAGTTCGGCCTCGTCGGCCGCCCACCGGGTCGCGGTCACCGATTCGGGGGATCCGTCCAGCCCGACGACGATCTGTTGACGGATGCCGGTCATGATCCATGACTCCTTGTCCGGACGCACCGTCCGGGTCCCGACTGGCCCCACCGGACGTCCTGACTCCAGCCTCCGACCGGCGCGGACGCGCCACCAGGGACGAAGGTCCCGGCCCGCGAGGACCACCCCCGACACCACCCCGGAGGCATCCCCACCCAGGGCCACGCCCGACCCCAGCCGGAGTTGATCATGGCGCTCTGCCGGCGACACGCCGACGATCCGCGCGACACGCCGATCCGGGCCAGGCGGAGCCCCATGATCAACAAGCCTTCAGGCGCCCGCGTCCCATTCCTCCCGCAGTCGGCGCGCCGCGGCGGCCGGGTCTGGCTGCCCGCAGATCGCGCTCACCACCGCCATCCCGGCGGCGCCGGTCGACCGCACCACGGCGGCCCGGTCCACGCCGATCCCGCCGATGGCCACGCACGGCCAGGGGCTGCGCCGCACGATCGCCGCCAGGGTGTCCAACCCGCCGGGGCCGGCCGCGTCCGGCTTGGTGACCTGCGCCCACACCGGGCCGACGCCAAGGTGGTCGATGGTCCCCGGTTCGAGGCCGGCGGCCGCCTCGACATGCTCGATCGTCTGCACCGAAAGACCCAGCAGCGCATCGGGTCCCAGGACTCTCCTGGCCGCCGTCGGATCCAGGTCACCCTGCCCGACGTGTGCGCCGTCCGCACCGATGGCCGCCACCAGGTGCACCCGATCGTTGACGATCAGCGGGACGCCGGTGCCGGCCAATGCGGCGGCCACCGACCGTCCGATCCGCACGAACTCGTCGTCCGTGGCCAGGGGATCGCGCACCTGCACCGCGGTCACGCCGCCGGTGAGCGCCGCCTCGACGGTCGCGGCCACCCCGCGCGACCCGCACAGCGCGGTGTCGGTGACCAGGTACAGGGTCAGGTCGACCGGTCGTCGCACGGCTGGGGAGCTCAGCTCAGCCGGACCCGGTCGGCGAGGTCTGCCGGGGTGAGCTGTGCGAGCCGGTCGAGCAGCGCCACCGCGAACGACCCGGGTCCCTGTGACGCGCCCGCGGCATCGTCGCCGCACACCGTCAGGGTCGCGGTCGCGGCCACCGCGGCGAGCAGCGGGTCGTCGAGCACGGCGGCGAATCCGGCGATCATCGCGCCGAGCGCGCATCCGACGCCGGTGACCCTGGTAAGCAGCGGGTGCCCGTTGGCGACCTTGACCACCCGGGAGCCGTCGGTCAGATGGTCGACCGGCCCGCTGATCGCGACGACGGTCCCGTGCAGGCCGGCGAGCTCGACGGCGGCGTCCAGCGCGGCCTCCGGGGTGTCCACCGAATCAACCCCCTTGCCGCCCGCCCCGCCGGTCAGCGCCATCACCTCGGATGCGTTGCCGCGCAACACCGTCGGGCTGTCCGACAGCAGCTTGCGGGCGATCTCGGTGCGCCAGCCGAGGGCGCCGGCGGCAACCGGGTCGAGCACCCAGGGGGTGCCCGCGTCGGTGGCCGCGGTCACCGCCTGCTCCATCGCGGCAGCGGTGTCGGCATAGGGGGTACCCAGGTTGATCAGCACGCCGCCGGCGATGCGGGCGAACGCGCCGGCCTCCTCCTGGTTGTCGACCATGGCGGGCGCGGCACCGACGGCGAGCAGTACGTTCGCTGTCCACTGGGCGACCACGATGTTGGTCAGGCATTGCACCAGCGGCGACCGCTCGCGCAACGTGGCCAGGGCGTCGGCGCAGTCGACGGGTCGGATGGCAGGGACGCTAGTCATCGTGGTTCCTTCCGGCAGCGCGCAAAGGCCTGGGTGTCGGCCGCGACACTACGACAATCCGCGGTCGACCCCGGCGTCGCGGTCGATGTCGACGAGTTGATGCCTGGTCGGTCTCGGGCGCACCGGCCACCAGGTGAACCATCCCATGTCGATCGCCGCCGCCGGCACCAGCAGGGTTCGCACGACGAAGGTGTCCAGCAGCACGCCGAACGCGACGATGAACGCGATCTGCGCCATGAACAGCAGGGGGATCACCGCCAGGGCGGCGAAGGTGGTGGCCAGCACCACGCCGGCGCTGGTGATGACGCCTCCGGTCACGGCCAGCCCGCGCATCACCCCGTCGCGCGGCCCGTGCAACGCCACCTCCTCCCGCGCCCGGGTCATCAGGAAGATCGAGTAGTCGATGCCAAGGGCGACCAGGAAGACGAAGGCGAACAGCGGGACGGCCGGGTCGGCGCCCGGGAAGTCGAAGATGTGGTTGAACATCAACGCAGAGACCCCGAGCGCGGATCCGAACGACAGCAGGGTCGCCGCGACCAGCAACAGCGCGGCGATCAACGAGCGCAGCAGCAGGATCAGCACGACGAGCACCGCGACCAACACCACCGGGATGATCACCTTGAGGTCCCTGGCCGATGTATCCGTGGTGTCGACCATGACCGCGGTGGTCCCGCCGACCAGCACCCCGCCATCCGCTCCGGGTACCGCGTGCGCGACGGCCCGCACCGCCCGTACGGTCTGCTCCGCGTCCTCGGAATCGGCAGCCGCCGACAACGTCGCCTGGATCTGCACCATCCCGTCCACCACCAGCGGCGGCATCCCCGCAGACTGCGGGCCGGTTCCTGCCGCCGTCACCATGGCGGGCTCGCCGGCGATGCCGCCGACGGCGCCCACCGCACCGATCACCTCGGTGGCGATCGATTCCGGCGCGATGATCACCACCGGGTTGCCCGACCCGCCCGGGAAATGTCCCGACAGCGCCTCCTGCCCGGCGATCGAGTCGACGTCGGTCAGGAACACGTCGGTCTGCGACGTACCGGACGCCTTCAGGGTGGGCACGAACGCGCACGCGGCCGCCAACACGATCGTCGTGATCACCCAGATCCGCCGCGGGTGGCGCGCCACGAACACCGAAATCTTCTCCCACAGACCGGGTTCGGCGCGTTGGGTGATCGCGTGCCGGCCATCGACGTGTTCGGCGACTCGGGGGATCCGCGGCCAGAACAGCCACCGACCGGCCATCAGCAGCGCGGGCAGCAGGGTGAGCGCGGCCGCGAAGGACGAGGCGATCCCGATCGCACCGATCGGGCCCAGGTCCTTGTTGGAGTTCAGGTCGGACAGCAGCAGGCACAGCAGGCCGATGATGACCGTCCCGGCGCTGGCCGCGATGGGCCCCAGGCATGCGCGCCAGGCCCGCCTGATCGCCGTCCACGTCGAATCGATCCTGGTCAGTTCCTCCCGATATCTGGACACCAGCAGCAGTCCGTAGTCCGTGGCCGCGCCGACGACCAGGATGAACAGGATGCCCTGGCTCTGGCCGTTCAAGGTGAGCACCCCGTTGTCGGCCAGCAGGTACACGATCCCACCGGCCGATGCCAACGCGCAGATCGACGTGAACAGCACCACGAACGGCAGCGCCACCGCCCGGTAGACCAGGACGAGGATGAGCAACACCGCGGACAGCGCGACCAGCAGCAGCATCCCGTCGATGCCGGCGAACGCGGCACCCAGGTCGGCGATCAGCCCGGCCGGTCCGGCGATGTGCACGGCGCCGCCGGTTCCGCCGTCCGCCACGATCGCCTCGCCGGCAGCGCGCAGCGCATCGATGACATGACCGAGCGGATCGTCACCGTCGGCGTCGACGGTGGTGACCCTCTCTTCGGACAGCGGAACCACGACCAGGGCGGCGCTGCCGTCCTCGGACGGGATGAATGGGATCTCGGCTGCGGGTCCGCCGACCAGGTAGTCGCCGACGGTGCCGAGGTCGCCGTCCCGATCGGCGGTCACGGGTCGACCGGCCAGGCTTCGGGCGTAGCCGGCCCAGGCTGCCAGCTGCGGCCCGGTCGCCACAGCGCCGGAGGTGGTGAAGACGATGAAGGCGGGCAGACTGCCCGAGTCGTCGAACGCGCGGGCCGCCTCGGTGGCCGCGACCGATTCGGCGCCGGCCGGCAGGTAGGTCTCCTGGTTGTTGGACTGCACCGAGGACAGCGAGCCGATCGCCGGACCGCCGAAACCGGCGACGACCAACCACACCGCGACGACGCCGATCAGGCCGACCGCGCGCAGCACCGCCCTGCGCGCGGACGGCGCCCCGTGATGTCCGCGCACCGTCTCGCCGTCGTCGCCGTCTGCTGCCTTCTTCCGGCCGGGCATCGGGTCCGTGCCACCGATCGTCACAAACCGCCCCTCGCCCCTACCGCCCGGCGAGCAGGTCGTCCAGCCAATCGAGGGCGGCGGTCCAGAAGACGATCGGCGCCATGCCCTCGCAGTGCCCCTCGGCACCCTCGGCCGCGGTGAACAAGCGGAATTCCTTGGGGCAGGTGAGGTGGTCGAACAGCGTCTTGCCCTGACCGGTTGACACCAGGTCGGTCTCGTTGTCGGTGACATAGCTCGGGCTGGTGATCGACGCCGCGGTGTCCCGATTGTTGTACCGCGTCATGTCGTTCAGGTAGGCACGCACGCTGGTCGTGCCATGGGTGACCATCCGGGGTGCCAGCAGGCCGGCCATCCTCGGATTCTGCAGCAGCGCCTGGAAATCGGCGTCCGCGGTCGGATCGCCCAACCGCGATGCCAGCGGTCCGAGCCGACTGATCAGTGCGACACCCATGTCGTACTGCCCGGGGTCGACGATCATTGCGGCCAGCCGCTTCTCGCCGGCCGCACCGCGAGGGGCCAGCACCCCACCGAACGACCGCCCGACCAGCACGACCCGGTCCGGGTCGACGCCGGCGTTCCCGATCAGCGCGTCGACCATCCCGGGCACCACGTTCTCCCAGTCGGGTCGCATCGGGATCCGCTGCTGGTACAGCAGGGCCCCCTGGCCCGGGCCGTCGATCGCGGCGAAGGCGTACCCGCGTTCCAGCGCCGGATACACCGAGGCGTACAGCTCTTCGGCGGTGCCGTCGTACCCACCGATGTGCAGCAGGGTCGGGAACGGCCCGCTGCCTGTGGCCGGCGCGAACAGATAGCCGGACAGCGCGCCGGTCAGCACGGTCGCCGGGTGAGCCAGCAACGGGAGTGCCTGACGCATCGCGGACACGCTGCCGGAGTAGGCCAGCCGGAGCTCGGGACCGTCGAGGTTGTCGCGGTGAAAGAAGAAGGACTGCCGGAAGTACTCGCAGGCCCGCAGATACGCTCCGCGCGCGCTGGCTCGGTGCCCGCCGGCCAATGCCTTGTCGGCCTGCTCGACCAGGTTCGTGGCGAACCCGGACCACTGCTGGTACCAGCTGTCGCGGTCGCCCGCGGTGATCCGGCCGGCGATGGCCAGGCATTCGCCGACGTTGGCCATGCCCGAATCGGCCTTGCCGACGCTGCGCTGGAGCTGGCCGTCGAAGTCGCTGTCGTCGAAGAACAGCTTCACTGGTGTTTCCTCTCCGATTGGGGTGGATGCGGCGGCTTGGGGTGGATGCCGCGGCCCTTTCGTCCGGCGGCCGAGGGCTACAACAGCCCGAGCGTCCGTGCCCTTTCCACCGCCTCACGGCGGTTGCTGACCCCGAGCTTGCGATACATCGACCGCAGGTGCGCCTTCACGGTGTTGACAGAAACGAACAGGTCGTCCGCGATCTCCCCCGCCTTCAGCATCGTCGGCAGGTACTTGAGGACGACCAGCTCCCGCTCGGTCAGGTGCTCGACCTGCCGACCGCCGGTGCCGTCGTCGGGTGCATCGCCGAGGAACTCCATCACGAACTCCGCGTTCCGGCCGTCCAGCACCCGGTACCGGTGCAGCGCTCCGGCCAGCCGTCCGCCCAGCTGCAGGAACGGGCGCCGAATGCCCTCGGCGCAGGCCAGATCGACAGCGGCCGTCAGATGCGACAGCGCCACCCCGTCCCGGTGCTGCCGGTCGGCCACGATCGCCAGCAGCAGCCGGGCCGTGACCGCCGGTTCGCGGTACTGGCAACCCGGCTCGATCACCGGACTCAGCACGTCCTCCAACCGGTGCAGGGACCCCAGCTCCAGATGGGCGCGGGCGAGCCACACCCGCTGCCACACGGTCGAGAACCCCCGGTCGTCCGCCGGCTCGCCGAGGCGGTCGAGAGCCTCGGCCGGCAGGCCCGCGGCGAGCAGCGCCTCCGCTCCCGCCACCGCCGCCCACCGGCGCATCCGGATGGGTGCGGCGGGTGTTCGGGAGAGCCCGGCCCGCACCCGGGCGTCGGCCTCGAGCGCGGCCGCGACGTCCGATCGCAGGACGGCCGCCTCCACCGAGCCGACCGCCAGGCCCAGGCGCACCATCCGGTCGGTCTGCGGTCCGCTGATCGCCAGGCCGCGTGCGAACGCGCGGACCGCCTGGTCGGCCCGCCCACGGCTGTTGAGCACCATGCCCAGTGCCAGGTGCAGGCCGAGGGACTGCGGCTCCGACCCCCACCCGCGACGTTCGACCAGCTCCAATGCCTGCCGTGCCCCGCGCTCGGCACGCCGGCACCGGCCCGTCATCGCGTCCGTGACCGACTGGTAGGCCACGCTGTTCAACAACGCGATCTCCATGCCGAGATCCGTCAGCTGCCGCTCGGCATCGGCCAGGGTCAGCTCGGCCGAGTCCATGTCGTCGGTCCAGACCTGGCCGACTCCGAGGTTGTTGGTCGTGATCGCTCGGAGATGCCTGGCCAACGGCATCTGCTGGCGCGGCGTCGCGTCGATCGTGCGGAGGATGGCGTGGCACAGCACGAGCTGCCGCGCCGCATCGCCGGTCATCCGGCAGTACGCCTGGTCGAACAGGTCCAGCACGACCTCCGCCGTGGGTCGGATGTCGGCCGGCGCGCGGTCGAGGAACTGGCGACCCTCCAGGGAGTCCTGACGCATGGCGGTGAAGTCGCGTCGACGCAGGTGGGAGGCGGCCGCGGCGATCAGTTCGAACAGTCCCGGTTCGGTGTGCGCCCGCCGGGCCAAGGGCTCGATCGCAGACGTGAGTGCGGGCGCGTCCACCGAGAGGATCTTCGGCACGCAGGTCATGAGCGTGCGGCCGGCGCCGTCCCAGTCCTTGGCCAGCACCGAATAGCGGATGGACTCGATGGGGTCGCCCCGCTCCAGGTACCAGGCTGCCACCCGCCGCTGCAGGTCGGGTACCAGCGCGCGGTGGTCAAGGAGCAGCCGGTGCCGCAGCAGCTCCCGCAGCAACGGGTGGTAGTTGAACCACCGCTCATCCCCGTCCAGAGAGGTGACGAAGGCGTTCGACTGGACGAGCCGGTTCAGCCGCTGTTGACCGTCGGTGCGGTCGGTCAGGCGATCGGCCAGGTCGCCGGAGAGCCGATCGACCACGCTCGTGCGCAGCAACAGGTCCCGGTCCGTGACGTCGAGTCGTTCGATGACCTCGCCGACCAGGTACTCGGCAATCGCCCGGTCGCTACCGGTGACCCGGTCGATGCTCGCCGCCAGATCGTCGGGGTCCAGCGACATCGCTGCCAGCCGCAGACCGGCCGGCCAGCCCTCGGTGCGCCGGTGCAGGTTACTGAGCTGATCCGGCTCGAGTTCGAAGCCCTCCAGACGGAACAGCTCGGACGCCTCGTCGAGGGTGAAGGCCAGGTCGCGGCTCCGGACCTCGGTCAGCTGTCCGGCCAGCCGCAGCCGGTGCAGCGGCAGCACCGGGTCGGCGCGGGTGATCAGGACCAGGTGAAGCAGGGGCGGCAGGTGCTCCAGCAGGAGGGCGACCGCATCGAGCACGCTGCGGTCCTCGATGAGATGGAAGTCATCGACGACGAGAACCAGTGGACGCCGCAGATCGGCGAAGCGCGACAGCAGCCCGTCCACCTCGCGGACGCCGAAGACGCTCGCCGGCGCGATCTCGTTCAGCGCGCTGGTCTCGGGAACGGCCCCACTCGCGCGGATCGCGGTCAGGACATCCGACCAGAACGCGTGCGATGAATCGTCGGTGTGATCGAGCGCAAGCCAGGCGAAGGCATGCTCGACCTGCCTGAGCCGAACCCAGGACGCCACCGTGACCGTCTTGCCGAACCCGGGCGCCGCACTGACCAGAGTGAGCGCCGTGTCGAAGGACCTGTCCAGCGCGACTTCCAGCCGTCTGCGCCGCACTCCGGACGGAAGGCTCGACGGAGGCGTGGTCCGTAGGGTGGACGACACCCGGGCAGGAGCGGACAATCACCATCCCCCTCGAACCCTGGCGGGCATCGGGCCGGGATCCCGATATCCGTCGATCATGGGCGCCGCCGATGCGCACGCTCACCGAACCGGCCCAGGCTACCGGCCGGCACGGTCTCTCACCGTGCGCACCCAGCGAGCGGGTCGACCGGGCCGACCCGAACGGCGGAGTGTTCGGGACGGGTAACCATCCGGTCGGGGTGACGCGGCGCCGCCCGGCCGGGGAGAGTATCGAGCCCTGCACGTCCGAGGAGGCTCCCGACGGGAGCCCCGGCGCATGCCGAGGCGGATGGACCAGCGGGAGGAACCGTTGTCGGGGCTCGAGTACGAGATCAGCGTGTCCGGTGAGCTGCCGGCATCGGTGCTCGACGAGGTCGAGGACTTCGTGGTCGAGGTGGTCCCGGTACGCACGGTCATGCGCGGCACGGTGGCGGACCAGGCGGCGCTGCACGGCATCATCAACCGTCTGCAGAGCCTGGGCCTTGACCTGCTCGAGGTCCGTCGGATCGGCGAGACGGCCGGCTGAGGACGGGCGGAGGGCAGATGGTGGCGATCTACGAATTCCATGTGGCGGGCCAGGTCGGTGCGGTGATCCGGACAGCACTGCCGGAGATGCAGACGTTCGAGCAGAGATCCGGAAGCACGCTTCGGGGTATGGCGACCGGGCGCCGCGAGATCGACCGCCTGCTGGAGCTGATCCAGACGATGAACATGATCGTCGAACGGTTGCACATCGAGGCCCACCGGGAACAGTCAGTCGTCGGTGACGACGTGCCAGTCGTAGACGACGGTCGTGCGCAGGGCGACATCTTGCAGTGATCGCCGGGCCGGGCTGAAGATCACCCAGACGAGCCCCACGGGGAAGAAGACGCAGAAGATCGCGCGGAGGAAGGCATGCACCCAACGGAGCATGCGGTGTCCGTTGGTGAGCACCCGCAATCCCATGACGTAGGAGCCGTAGCTGCGACCGGTGGTCACCCAGCCCACCGTCAGGTACAGGACCGCGAAGCCGAAGCCGAAGGAGAACGTCAACCACAACGGGACGCTCGGCCAGGTGAACGTCGTGGGTGACCAGACCAGCCGCGCCAGCACCAAGCCCAGGTAGGCTATCGAGCTGACCACGATCACCACCGCCAGGTCGATCCCGGCGGCCGCGGTGCGCGTGACGATGCCGGCGGGTCGCTGCTCGGTCTGCTCCGGAGAATGGCCCGGCGATGGATGGGTCACAGCAACCTAATCCCGATCCGTTCGCGCGGGAGGCTCATACTGCCCGTTCGGCGATGACACAGTGTCGACGGACCGAGAGTCGACGGACCGAGAGTCGACGGACCGAGGGTCGGCGGGCGGTGGGCCACCCGGCGACCCGTCGAGTTGGCGTCGACGTCCCAACATGCGCCCGACGAGCTGGCCGATCGCGTCGTCTGCCTGCTGCCCTTGGACACGCACGCCGTGCACCGCCTCGGAGGCCAAGGAGCCGGTGGAATCTCGGATGATGCCGGCCAGGTCGATGCCCTCGACGACCCTGTAGGCGATGCCGATGAGATCGATATACCCGATGGCGGCATCGAAGTCGACCCTGGCGACGATCGGATCGGGATCCACCCGGGCGACGATCGCGGCCAGATCGAGCCGGTCGATGATCCGGTCGATGTCCACCCGGGCGACGATCGCGTCCAGGTCCAGCCGACTCACGATGGCGTCCAGATCCACCCTGGCGACGATGCCGTCCAGATCAAGCCGACCGAGGATCGCTTCGATATCGACGCCGGCAACGATCGCGTCCAGGTCCAGCCGACTCACGATGGCGTCCAGATCGACACCCTGGACTATCCGATCCAGGTCCAGCCGGCCCACGATCCGATCCAGATCCACCCGTTCGACGATCGCGTCCAGGTCGAGCTTGTCGATGATCCGGTCGATGTCGATCCGGTCGATGATCGCATCGAGGTCGACCCGCTGGACTGCGGCGTCGAGATCGACCGCCGCGACGACACCGTCCAGGTCGACGCCGTCGAGCACGACACGGGTCAGGTTCAGGTCACCCAGCGCAGTGCGAACGATGGAGTCGATCACCGGGGCCAGCATGCCGACGAGCCGGTCGAGCAATCCGGTGGGACCGCCGGCGGTCGGCGACGGTGAGGTCGCCGGCTCAGGAGCGGCAGCCGGCTGCGGGGACACCCGGGAGATCACCTCGGACACCGCCGCCTCGGTCGTCCGGACCGCAAGCCCGGCGCCCCAACGCAGCGGACCGGTCGCGGTCCACGCCGCTCCTGCCGCTCCGCGGGCCAGCGACTCGAGCCGCCCCCGGCGGGGCGCAGCCGAACCCGACGAGGGCACCCGCGAGTCAGCGTTGGTCACCGCAGCCGCTCCTTCGTCCGATCCGACCTCGACATTGTTCGTCACCGGAGTCCGAAATGGCCTCACCCGCGACGAACGAATGTGTCAGCGTCGCACAGCCTGCCCGTGGAGCAGCGATAAGCCCGCCCGGGTGGTTCCTCCGGGCGGGCTTATCGGTTTGCGTCGTCGACACCGTCGACCCAGGAGCGGTCAGACGGTGATGGCCACCACCTGGTCGACCGGCCGGACGACCAGCGCACCGGGGTCGTCGTCGTTGACGTCGACCAGCACCGTCTGCCCGTCCCTGATCCGGCCGGCCAGCAGCTCCCTGGCCAGCTGGTCCCCGATGGCCGACTGGATCAGCCGGCGCAGCGGGCGCGCCCCGTACAGCGGGTCGAACCCGCCGATGGCCAGCCACTCCCGCGCGTCGTCGGTCACCTGCAGGGTCAGCCGGCGGGCGGCGAGCCGCTTGGCAAGGGCCGTGACCTGAATGTCGACGATTGCGCCGAGCTGCTCGGTGGTCAGGGCGTGGAAGAACACGATGTCGTCGAGGCGGTTGAGGAACTCGGGCTTGAACGCCACCCGGACGACCGACATGACCGTCTCTCGGCGCTGCTCCTCCGACATGCTCTGGTCCATCAGCGCCTGGCTGCCCAGATTCGAAGTCAGGATGAGCAGCGTATTGCGAAAATCGACGGTCCGTCCCTGGCCGTCGGTGAGCCGGCCGTCGTCCAGCACCTGCAGCAGGATGTCGAAGACGTCGGGGTGGGCCTTCTCCACCTCGTCGAGCAGGATCACCGAGTAGGGCCGGCGGCGGACGGCCTCGGTCAGCTGTCCACCCTCGTCGTACCCGACGTACCCCGGAGGGGCACCGACGAGCCGTGCCACCGAATGCTTCTCGGAGTATTCGCTCATGTCGATGCGGACCATCGCCCGCGGGTCGTCGAACAGGAAGTCGGCCAGCGCCTTGGCCAGCTCGGTCTTGCCGACGCCGGTGGGACCGACGAACAGGAACGAGCCGGTGGGGCGGTCGGGGTCGGCGATGCCGGCACGGGACCTGCGGACGGCATCGGACACGACACGGACGGCTTCGGCCTGGCCGACGACACGCTTGCCCAGTTCCTCCTCCATGCGCAGCAGCTTCTCGGTCTCGCCCTCCAGCAACCGGCCGGCCGGGATGCCGGTCCACGCGGCGATGACGGTGGCGATGTCGTCCGGTCCCACTTCCTCGCTCACCATCGGTGCTTCAGTGACACCAGCCGCGTCCGCTGCAATATCGGCCGAGATCGCTTGCGATAGTTCGCGTTCCAGCCCCGGGATGCGCGCGTACAGCAGCTCGGACGCCTTGGCCAGGTCGCCCTCACGCTGGTACCGCTCGGCCTGCATGCGCAGCTCGTCGAGCTCCTTCTTCAGCTCGCCCACCCGGTTCAGCCCCGACTTCTCCCGCTCCCACCGCTCATTCATCGCGGTCAGCTGCTCGTTCTTGTCGGCCAGGTCGCGACGCAGCCGGGTCAGCCGTTCCTGGGATGCTGCATCCGACTCCTTCTCCAGCGCAAGCTCTTCCATCTTCAAACGATCGACAGCTCGCTGTAACTCGTCAATCTCAACCGGCCGCGAGTCGATCTCCATGCGCAGCCGGGAAGCCGCCTCGTCGATCAGGTCGATCGCCTTGTCCGGCAGGAACCGGCTGGTGATGTACCGGTCCGACAGGGCGGCGGCGGAGACCAGTGCCGCATCGGAGATGCGCACGCCGTGGTGCGCCTCGTACCGTTCCTTGATGCCGCGCAGGATGCCGATGGTGTCCTCCACGCTCGGCTCACCGACGAACACCTGCTGGAACCGGCGCTCCAGGGCCGGGTCCTTCTCGATGTGCTCGCGGTACTCGTCCAGCGTGGTCGCGCCGACCATCCGCAGCTCGCCGCGGGCCAGCATGGGCTTGAGCATGTTGGACGCGTCCATCGCACCCTCGCCGGTGGCACCGGCCCCGACGACCGTGTGCAGCTCGTCGATGAAGGTGACGACCTGTCCGTTGGAGTTCTTGATCTCCTCCAGGACGGCCTTGAGGCGCTCCTCGAATTCGCCGCGGTACTTCGCGCCGGCGATCATCGAGCCCATGTCCAGCGCGATCAGCTTCTTGTTGCGCAGCGACTCGGGGACATCACCGGCGACGATCCGCTGGGCCAGCCCCTCGACGACGGCGGTCTTGCCGACGCCGGGCTCGCCGATCAGCACCGGGTTGTTCTTGGTGCGCCGGGACAGCACCTGCACCACGCGGCGGATTTCTGAGTCGCGCCCGATGACGGGGTCGATCTTGCCCTCGCGGGCCCGTTCGGTGAGGTCGACGCCGTATTTTTCCAACGCCTGGAAGGTGCTCTCGGGGTCCTGGCTGGTGATCTTCCGGTCGCCGCCGCGGACCACCGGGAACGCCTCGACCAGGTTGTCGGTGGTGGCGCCCAGCTGACCCAGCAGGTCACCGGCCTCGGTTCCCGGACGGGCCAGCGCGGCCAGCAGGTGCTCGGTGGACAGGTACTCGTCACCGGCGGAGCGCATGATCTGCTCGGCCTCGGTGAGGATGTTGACGACGGCCCGGGACAGTCCGGGCTGGGCGACGGTGCTCCCGCTGGCGCGCGGCATCCGGCCGAGGATGGCGTCGTTGCGGTTCTTGGCGACCGTGGGGTCGACGCCGACGGCCCGCAACAGGCCGGGGGCGGTCGATCCCGGCGTGACCAGCAGCGCGCCCAGCAGGTGGGCGGGTTCCACCGAGGAGTTCCCGGCGGAGGTTGCGGCGGTCACGGCCGCGGTGACCACCTCGCGGCTCTTCGTGGTGAGGTTCTCGAGGTTCACGGCTGGTTGTTGTGCCCTTCTATGCGGTGCCGATGTTTCTCGTCTTCGTGAGTCAGGGATGGCCGCGTCGGCCACGCTCAGCCTACGCAGACCTCCACATGATGCAACGCACGAAAGTTGAGTCTATTCCACTCAAGACTGCCGGGCGGGGTGCGCGACCATCAGGCACCAATGATCGTGACGAATCCGTCAAGGCCGTCGAAGTCGTCCATGTTCTTGGTAATGACCGCGGCTCCGTTCGCGGCCGCGGTCGCAGCGATCATCAGATCGATCATCCGGCCACGCACCGGTCCCGCGCTCGCAATCGTCCGGGCCCGGGACTTTCGTCCCTATCGGGCGGGCCGCCCGACAGGGACTGTAGTGGCGGCCCGTCAATGACGACGGGCCGCCAAGAATCCTCAGGACGTCGGAGACGGTGGCGACGGCGGCTGACGGGCCCTGCGGCTGGCCCGCGCGGGTCAGTGGCGGACGCGGGTCAGGGGCGGATCGAGCGGTACGCCCTGGCCACGTATGGCAGGTCGAACGTAAGGCCGGCCTCCGACGAGCCGGCGCCGATCTCGTCGCAGAGCGCGGCGAGGCCTTTCTCGATGCGGGCCTTCTCCTCCTGCGCCGCGGTGATGACGTAGCTGCGCGACCGGGCCATGTCCAGCAGCATCTGCCGGGTCATCGGTCGGTTCCAGGTCCATTCGGCCCGGGTGAGGTCGGTGAACGGCGTCCCGACCGTCGGACCGTCGCCGGCGAGTGCCTGTTCGGCCCGACTGGCCCGCATGATCTCGGTAAGTCTGCGCACCCACGGCGTGGTCTCGTCGCGGATGTTCCAGATCAGCCCGAGCACGCCACCGGGCCGCAGCACCCGGGCGATCTCTCGGGAGCCGACGACCGGGTCCACCCAGTGCCACGCCTGCCCGAGGATCACCGCGTCCTGGGACTCGTCGGGCAGCGGAAGCCGTTCGGCGGTGCCGACCCGCGTGGGCACCCCAGGCACCGCGACACGCAGCGCCTCGAGCATGGCCTCGTCCGGGTCGATCGCCGTCACGGTCGCCCCGAGCGCGACCGCGACCCGGCTGAGCTTGCCGGTGCCGGCACCGACATCGGCCACCCTGGGCGGTCGGTCGCCCGTCACCGGTTCCAGCAGCCACGCAACCGCGTCCCGCGGATAGTCCGGTCGGCCGGCCTCGTAGGCGCCCGCCTGTGCGCCGAAGGACATGGACAACCCATCACGTTCGGCCATGGACTCCGAGCGTAGGCCCGACCGGCGGCTTCGAGTCGAGCACTTCCCACCCCAGCAGGGTGCGCATCACGGAACGGGAAGGAGTGTGCCCGGATTACGGCACCTTTGCCTCCGAGCACGCTCGTGGCAGTGACACGCGCGATCACCGCTTGGCTCACGGGCGTCCGAGCGAGTACCAACAAGGCATGGCCGCCCGTCAGAAGAAGTCCACCCCTGGGAACGGCGCACGCCCGGCGGCCGCCGTCGGGCGGTCGACCGGCGCCCCGTCCCGGCAGGTCGAAATCGAGACCAAGCTGGAGATCGAACCGGACGCTCCGCTGCCGTCACTGAGTCGGCGCAAGCGGCTCGGCACCGTCGGCGTAGCCGAGGTAACGGATCCCGTCACCCATCACCTCGACGCGGTCTACTACGACACGGAACGGCTCGACCTGCTTCGGTCGAAGATCACCCTGCGTCGCCGGACGGGGGGTGCGGACGCCGGTTGGCACCTCAAACTGCCTGCCCTCGAGGGTGCGCGCACCGAGATCGGGCTGCCTCTCAGCGCCGGGGACGGTGAGGCGGTGCCCGCCGAGATCGGTGCGCTCGTCCTGGGTGCGGCCCGCGGGCGGGTGCTACGGCCGGTCGGCCGGGTGGTGAACGACCGGACCGTCCGGCGCCTGCTGGATGCTTCCGGGACCGAGCTCATCGAGGTCGCCGACGACCACGTCACGGGACGCAACCTTCAGGACCGGACCACGCGACGATGGCGTGAGATCGAGGCCGAGATCGTCAAGGGCACTCGTGAGCAGCTCGCCGCCACGGTGGACATCCTGCTGTCCGGCGGCGCCCGACCATCGACGTCCCCGTCGAAACTCGCGCGCGCGCTCGGTTATTGCGCACCCGAGCCGCGCCGCGGCAGAACCGCCGGCGACGTGGTGGTCACCTACATCGGGCGGCAGACGGATCGTCTGATCACCGCCGACCGCGCAGTTCGGGAGGGCAGCGCCGTCGCCGCCCTGGACGCTCGCACCGCCGGGCACCGGATCGCCGCCGTGCTCACGGTCTTCGCTCCACTGTTCGACGGGGCGGCCGCCCCGCGGATACGAGATGCGCTGCGCACCACCGCTTCGGTGTTCGATCCCGCGCGGGACGTCCAGTCGGCCCGTCGGCGTCTGGTCGAGCAACTCGCAGAAGAGCCAGCACCCTACCGCGACCGGGCCAGGACCCGGCTCGAACAGGCCTGCGACCGCCGGCTCGGTGCCGCGACCGCTCGCGCCCGGGCATGCCTGGACGGCGACGAATACCTGACGACGCTCCGCGCCCTTGACGACTTGGTCGCCGCACCACCCCTGACCAAACGCGCCCAGCGGGCGGCGCCCCGCGAACTGGCGGCGCTGCTGACCACCGGCTGGGACCGGCTCCAGGAGCTGGCCGAATCCGCGTTGGCCGATCCGTCACGGACCTCGCCGCTGCGGGACGTCGGTGGCTGGGCGGCGACGATGCGCTACGCAGCGGAATCGACGGTCGGCGCGCTCGGTCCCGATGCTGCCGTCCTGGCCTCGGCCATCGAGGAACTGCAGGAATCGGTCGAGGAGCACCTCGATGCCCGGCTCGCCGCCGAACTGCTGGCCTCCCTGGCCGTCGAGACGGACACCGACGGAGTCGCCGGCTTCATCTTCGGTCGGCTGCACGCGGTCGAGCAGCACCTCGCAGACTCCGCCGTCGACGACGTCACCGACGCCTGGGACCGGATCGAGGACGGCGAGCTGATGGCCGCTCTCGGGCAGTGAACGGACTCAGTGGGTCAGGGTGACCTTGAGCAACACGATCAACAGGCCGGCGCCGGCGACGATCACCCCGGACAGCAAGATCCGCAGCGGACTCTTCTCATCTCGCAGCCGGGCGGCGACCATGCCGGTGGAGGCGATCCGGCCGAGGATCACCAGTTCGGCCAGCAGCACAGCGATCCAGCCGTCCAGCCATCCCAACCAGGAGATCAGCAACAGCACGGTGGGCACCAGCCCGGTCGTCAGGATCGGGATCGACTCACGGATCAAGGCACGAGGCCGCACCGAGCCGTCACCGCCCAGGTACTCGGCGAAGGCGTGGGCGATGAACGTGGACAGCGCCGTGCCGATGACCACGACGATCGCGTGCCCGGTGTCGGTCTCCTCCTGGAACGGGACCAGGGCCGCCAGGACCAGGATGTTGCCGTAGACATAGGCGGACAGCCGGCGCGACGCCTCGTGAGCGCTCAGCGGTTCCCGTCGGTAGTACCAGGGGCGGTGTTTCGGCCCGGTCCCCGATTCGGGCCGGGCATCCGCCGGCTCGGGTTCCCCCCGGATATCACTCACCCATCGATTGTCCCCGGCGAGCCCCGGCCGGACCCACTGCCTACCATGTGGGCGTGCCGGCCGACGCTCGTGACGCACCAACGCGTGCCCCTCGAAGCAGTCGCCGATGAGTCAGACACTGGTCACCTACCGGGCGCTGTTGTTCGTCGTTGCGCTGGTGTTCACCATCGGCGGGGTCGTGCTGCTGGTGCAGGGCCGCCAACGCAGGTGGAGCGGCGTCGCGATGACGGTCTGCTCGCTCAACCTGGTGGGCGGGTTGCTCCTGCTGTTCATGGCTGTCACGCTGCCCTGACCCTGTGATACCCGCCCGTCACGTCAGCGGCGGCCCCGGTCGGCGGCCAGCCGGTGCAGAACGGCGACCATGTGGTCGATCTCGTCGGTGGTGTTGTAGAACGCCACGGAGGGTCGGACGGTGGCCTCCAGACCGAACCGGCGCAGGATCGGCTGCGCGCAATGGTGCCCGGAGCGCACCGCGATGCCCCGCTGGTTCAGGGCGGCTCCGACCTCCTCGGTCCGGTACCCGTCCAGCACGAACGACAGCACGCTCGCCTTGTCGCGCGCGGTGCCGATCATGTGCAAGCCGGGCACCGCCTGCATCCGCGGGGTCGCGTACTCCAGCAGCTGGTGTTCGTACCGGGCGATGGTGTCCAACCCGATCCGAGTGACGTAGTCCAGCGCCGCGCCGAGCCCGACGGCGTCCGCGATGTTGCCGGTGCCGGCCTCGAACCGGGCGGGCGGATGCTGGAACACGGTCCGTTCGAACGTGACGTCGGCTATAATGTTGCCGCCGCCCTCCCACGGGGGCATCGACTCCAGCACCTCGGTCCGTCCGTAGACCACGCCGATACCGGTCGGACCGTAGATCTTGTGACCGGAGAAGACCAGGAAGTCGGGCCCGAGGGTCTGCATGTTCACCCGTATGTGCGGCACCGACTGCGCGCCGTCGACCAGCACGCACGCGCCCGCCCGATGCGCCATCTCGATGACCGCGTCGACGGGTGTCACCGTGCCCAGCGCGTTCGAGACCTGTGTGACAGCCACCAGTTTTGTCTTCTCGCAGAGCAGGCGGGAGTACTCCTCCAGCAGCAGTTGCCCCGAGTCGTCGACCGGGATGACCCGCAGCCTCGCACCGGTCTCGGCGATCAGCTGCTGCCAGGGCACGATGTTCGCGTGATGCTCCAGGTGGGAGACGATGATTTCGTCGCCCCGGCGGATGTTGGCCCTGCCCCAGCTCTTGGCGACCAGGTTGATCGCCTCTGTGGCGCCGCGGACGAAGACGATGTTCTTCTCCGACTCGGCGCCGATGAACCGGGCGACGGTCTTGCGGGCACCTTCATAGGCGTCGGTGGCCCGGGCGGCCAGCTCGTGCGCGGCCCGGTGGATGTTGGAGTTCTCGTGTCGGTAGAAGTGGGCAAGCCGGTCGATGACGGCCTGCGGCTTCTGCGTGGTGGCGGCGTTGTCGAACCACACCAGCTGATGCCCGTTGACCCGTTCGGCCAGGATCGGGAAGTCCCGCCGGATCAACCGGACGTCGAACGGCGGGTGGGGATCGAACCCGAGGTCGGACCCGCCCGGTCGAGCAAGGTGTTGGGCCCGGTCGGTGAACGGATCGATCCGGTCGGCGAAGTAGTACGTCGGGGTTCCGGCGGCCGGCGGCACGGAACCGGCCGTGGGCAGCGCGGGCACCCCGGTCAGCGATTCGAACGGCGCTACCGGCAGATCCGAGGCTGCCGGGACTTCCACCGTCGGCACGGCCACCTGGGCGGGATCGACGGCCACCGGCCCGAGCGCGGCTGCGACCAGCGGCTCAAGGGTTCCTTCCCCACCGGAACCGCCGCGGTAGGGCGACGATTCGGCCAGGAAATAGTAGGGCGTCGACGC
>CAYZBB010000082.1:0-29150 GCA_964476495.1 uncultured Actinomycetes bacterium
CAAGGTCCGCCCTGGCGAGCGCGGCGGCGTCGTTCACGCCGTCGCCGACCATGGCCACTACCCGGCCCTGCCGCTGCAGATCCTCGACGGTCCTGGCCTTCTCGGCCGGCAGCACCTCGGCAATCACGTCGGACGCGTCGATCCCGACCTCCAGCGCCGCCGACGCTGCGGCCGATGCGTTGTCGCCGGTGAGCAGGATCGGCCGCAGCCCGAGCTCGCGCAGCTGCGAGATCGCTTGTGCACTGGTTGGTTTGACCGTATCCGCGACCAGGAGCAGGCCGCGGGTCGCGCCGTCCCAGCCGACCGCGACAACCGTGCGTCCGATTTGCCGGGCCTGCTCCGCGGCCGTCGCGAGCGCGGGGTCCAAGGGCTGCGACCATTCCTCGGCCAACCAGGAGATCCGTCCGGCGGCCACCGCGTGCCCGTCGACGATCCCGTGCACGCCCAAACCCTGGGTAGAGACGAAGCTCTCGACCTTCGGCAGGGTGCCGAGCCGTTCCCGGGCGCCGACCGCGATGGCGCCCGCGATGGGGTGCTCGGAGGCATCCTCCACGGCACCGGCCAACCGCAGCACCTCGCCGGCCTCGATGCCGGGAGCAGGCACCACGTCGACCAGTCGCATGGCGCCGGTGGTCACGGTCCCGGTCTTGTCCAGCACGATGGTGTCCACCCGGCGGGTGGACTCCAGGATCTCGGGCCCTTTGATGAGGATGCCCAACTGGGCGCCGCGGCCAGTGCCGACCAGCAGCGCGGTCGGCGTGGCAAGTCCCAGCGCGCACGGGCACGCGATGATCAACACGGCGACCGCGGCGGTGAACGCCACCTCCGGGCCGGCCCCGGCGACGAGCCAGTACGCCAGCGTCGCCAGGGCGAGCACGATGACGATCGGCACGAACACCGCCGACACCCGGTCGGCCAGCCGCTGCACCGGCGCCTTGCCGGACTGCGCCTGCTCCACCAGCCGGGCGATCTGCGACAGCGCGGTGTCCGCACCGACCCGAGTCGCCCGCACGACCAGCCGGCCACCGGCGTTGACGGTCGCCCCTGTCACCGGGTCGCCCGGTCCGACCTCGACCGGAACCGGTTCGCCGGTGAGCAGGCTGGCATCAACCGCGGAGGAACCCTCGATCACCACCCCGTCGGTCGCGATCTTCTCCCCCGGCCGCACCACGAACTCGTCGTCGACAACCAACCGGTCAACGGGCACCCGCTGCTCAAGGCCGGCGCGCCGCACCGCGACGTCCTTCGCGCCCAGGTCCAGCAAAGCCCGCAACGCGGCCCCGGACCGGCGCTTGGCACGAACCTCGAAGTACCGGCCGGCGACGAGGAACGTGGTGACCGCTGCCGCTACCTCCAGGTAGATCTCGTCGGCGCCGTGACCCCGCGCGGGCACCAGTGCGAATGTCATCGTCATCCCCGGCATGCCGGCCGTACCCAGGAACAGCGCGTACAGCGACCAGCCGAACGCGGCGAGCACGCCCAGGCTGATCAGGGTGTCCATGGTCGCCGCGCCGTGCCGCAGGTTGGTCCAGGCGGCCCGGTGGAACGGCCAGGCGCCCCACACCACCACCGGGGCGGCCAAGGTCAGGCTCATCCACTGCCAGTAGGTGAACTGCAGGGCCGGGACCATCGCCAGCAGCACCACCGGCACGGTGAGCGCCGTCGACACCCACAGCCGCTGCCGCCAGGCCGCCACCTCCGGGTCAGCCGCCGACGCCTCCTCGACCGGGGCGGACGGCGAAAGTGGTGCGGGGACGGAAGCGTCGTACCCGGTGGCGCGGACGGTGGCGATCGCGTCGTCGACGCCGGTGCCCTCGGACAGCACCACGTGCGCCTTCTCGGTGGCGAAGTTCACCGAGGCCTGCACGCCGGGCATCCGGTTCAGCTTCTTCTCGATCCGCGCGGCGCAGGACGCGCAAGTCATCCCTTGGATCTCCAGGTCGACCGACTGTGTCACGGTGCCGCGGCCAGTTCGTATCCCGCTTCCTCGACGGCCGCCCGCACATCCTCCGGTGCCGGCAACACCTCGGCGGTCACGGTCACCCGAGAAGTGGCACCCGGCCGCAACTCGATCGAAACGGCGGTGACCCCCGGCAGCGCGCCGACCTCCTCGGTGACGGCGGCGACACAATGGCCGCAGGTCATCCCGGTCACGTCGTAGGTGGTGGTGCTCATCGTCGTTCTCCCCTTCGTTCGGAAATCAGGATCGGACCAGGCGGGCGATCGCCTCGGACGCCTCGCGAACCTTCGCCTCGGCCTCGTCGCCGCCCTCGGCAGCGGCACGGACCACACAGTGGCTCAGGTGCTCGTCCAGCAGGCCGAGCGCCACCGACTGCAGCGCCTTGGTGACCGCGGACACCTGGGTGAGGATGTCGATGCAGTACTTCTCTTCCTCGACCATGCGCTGCAGGCCACGGACCTGCCCCTCCACCCGGCGCAGCCGCTTGAGATAGGCGTCCTTCTCGTGGATGTAGCCGTGTCCGGCATGCATGTCGTCCATCGGTTCCTCCCGCGCTGCCGATATACCCCTGGTGGGTATCGTCAGCACACCATACCCCTATGGGGTACCTGGTGCAAGGCCGGCCGTTTCCGGCGCGGGACGGGCCGCCGGAGGCGGACTCCGACCTGGATCCGGCGCTGGTCAATGCCGTCGGTGGCCGGCCTGAGGTCGAACGGGCGGCGCTGCAGCTCCTGCGGGACTGAACCTCTCGGGTGCACCGGCCGCGGCGCCGCCACGCCGCGATGAGGCACACCTTGGTGCTCCCGGCGATCGACGGGCACTCCTGCCGATCGACGCGACTTTCATACCTTGAGTGTGATGCCGGCGTGGGCAGGTCGGTCCACGCTGAGCGGGTTCCAGATCCTGGAGGGCCGGCCCCATGAGCGTGCTCGCCGGATCGGCACCGCCGCCGAGCTGCCTGCACTGCAAACCTGACCGTGGCTCGGCCAGGTTCCACCGAACCTCCGGAGGACCCCATGTCCATCACGGACACCTTTGCCCCGACACCGATATCGGCCGAGGTCATGCCGTCGATCTCGACACCGGACACGGTTGCCTCCCGGCTCGGCGAATTGTCGTTCGTCGACGGCGCCCCAACCCGGGAGACGTCCTCCCTGCTGTACGACCACCTGGTCTTCATCCACGCCGTGCAGGCATTCAACGACTGCTGTCCGGCGACGTCGATCGCCGCGATTCGCAAGGGCTTCCTGGCCGCCGGCGTTCAGGACAACGAGATCCTGCTGTTCTCCGAGCTGATGGGTTCGGCGTCGCTGTTCCGGACGGCACACTCCGACACCATCTACCTCGGGTTGGCGGACCTCTCGGACGGCCCGATGGTCCTGGAGTTGCCACCGCTGGGACCGCCCACCGGGATCCTGGGTGTCGCGGACGACATGTGATGGGATTGGGTCACCGACTTCGGCGTGCCGGGCCTGCACCGGGGCGCAGGCGGCAGGTACCTGTTGGTCAATCCCGGCCACGACGGCGTGCTGCCGGGCGGCATCGGTACCGCCGTGGCCAGGTTCCTGGCCGGAGCCGCCCCGCTGCGGCCCCCGCCGGAGCCGCCGACGACCGTGTTCCACCGGGTGTCCCATCTCCCGATCAACACCGTCCCACCCAACGACGAGACGTTCTTCGACCGGAGTTGGCGACCCGGCGAGATCGAACCCGTCACCTGAGCGAACCCTGGGGAACTCGGACGCAGGCGCTCTCGCACAAGAGCGGCGGCGCACCCATGACCGAGCTGCCGCACCGGCCCACGGGCAACTGGTCACAACAGGTTCAGTTCGCGGGCGCGCTCCACCGCGCCGCGGCGGGTGCTGACACCGAGTTTGCGGTAGATGGACTGCATATGGGATTTCACGGTGTTCACCGACAGGTACAGATCGCGACCGATCTCGCTGGCCTTGAGCATCGTCGGCAGGTACCGCAGGACGACCAGTTCGCGCTCCGTCAACCGATCCACCATCGCGGCCGGGCCGGGCTCGGTGGGCGGAACCGAAGCCATCGGATCGGTCAGGATTCCACCGGTGAAGTCCAGATGCTTGGCCACCACGTGTCGGTGTCGGGTGATCATCCCGAGAAGGACCGGTCCGCCGTCCAGGAAGGGGCTGATCAAACCCTCGGGTTCGGCCAGATCGATCGCCTCGGTCAGCAGATCCAGCGCGGCGCCGTCCCGATGCTCCCGATTGGCCGCCAGCGCCAACAGGATCCGAGCTTCGACCGCCGGACCCAGATATGGGAAGGTCGGCCCGGTCAACGGGGCCAGGAGGCTCGGCAGCCGGCTCGGATTACCGAGCGCGAGGTTCGCCCTGCCGATGGTGACCCGTTCCAACGCCGCGGTGAATCCGAGGTCCCCAGATGGATCCAGCCGACGGACGGCTTCGGCAGGATCACCGAAGACCACCGGAACCTGAGCCAGGGCGACCTCGCACCATCTTTTCAGCAGATCGGGCGGGTCGGGCACGGCGGCCAACTCGCTGGCCAAACGGTCGGCCGCCGCCCGCGCCGCGTCGGCATCGCGCCGGGCGACGGCGACACCCACCGCGCAAACACCGAGCGCGAGGCGGCTGCCGGTGTCCGAGCCACGGCTGCTGGCGGCCAGACCGGCGCTGACCACGTCGGCGGCCTCGTCCAGCCGATGACGAGCGAACAAGGTCAACGCCAAGGCGACGTACATGGCCAGGGTCTGCGGTTCGGCGGTCCAGCCACGCCGCTCGACCAGGCGGCGGACCACCCTGATCCGGCTCTCGGCATGGCCGAGACGGCCGTGCATGGCGTCCAGCAGCGCCAGGTGACTGCGGGCGGTCACCGCGGCCAGACCAACCCGGTACTCGACTGCCTGGCTCTCGGCGGCGGTCAGGCTGGTCTCGGCGGCCGGCAGGTCGCCGGCCCAGAGCTGGCCCACCCCAAGATTGTTCAACCCGATGACGCGGTAGTGCGGGGCCGCCGGAACCAGCCGACGCGGCGCGCGGTCGAGCAGGTCGAGCAGCCGAGCCGACGAGGCCGCCAACCGGAACGACGCGGACGTGCGATGGAAGGTAAGCGTGGTCGCGGCAATGAGGATCTCGGCCGGCACCCGGACGGCATCGGGACTCTCGGCCAGGAACTCGGCCGCTGCGGCGGCGTCCCGACGCATCGCCGCGAAGTCGTGCCGATGGAAGTGCCAGATCGCGGCCGACAGCAGCGTGGCCAGGTTGGGATCGTGCACCGCCCGCCGGGCCAGGGGTTCGATGGCCGCCGCCAACGCCGGTCCCTCCGGGGTCAGGACCAGCGGCAGCGCGGACGCCGCCAGCAGCCGTCCGACCTCCTGCCAGTCACCCGCCATCAATGCGTGCCGGATCGCCTGGACGGGCTGGCCGCGACCGGCGAACCACCGGGCAGCCCGCCCGTGCAACTCGGCACCGGAACCCGGCCGGTCCAGGATCAGCCGATGCGACAACAGGTCCCGCAGCAAAGGGTGATAGCCGAACCAGCCATCGTCCTCGCCCAGACCATCCCCCAGGCCGACCACGAACGCGTTGGCGGCGACCAGGCCCTCCAGTACCCGCTGGCTGTCGTCCCGGCCGGTCAGCGCGGCCGCGAGGGACGCGTTGGTCCTTTCGGTGATGCTGGTCCGGAGCAGGAAGTCCCGCTCAGCCGGGGGCAATCGATCCAGAACCTCACCGACCAGGTACTCGGCCACCGACCGCTCTGTACCGGTGAACCGTTCGATGCCCTCGGTCCCCGTCCCGGCCAGGAACATGGCGGCCAGGCGGACGCCGACGGGCCAGCCCTGGGTGCGATCCACCAGCATCCGGAGGTGATCGTCGCTCAGCGCAATGTCGTGGATGGAGAACAGCTCCGACGTCTCGTCCTTGGTGAACGCCAGGTCCTGGAATCTGATCTCAGTCAGGCCACCGGCGGCCCGCAGCCGATGCAGCCGCAACGCCGGGTCGGCGCGAGACACCAGCACCAACCGCAGGCCGCGCGGTCGATGCTGCAGCAGGCCGCTCAACGAGTCCAGCACCGCGGGATCGTGCAGCAGATGCAGGTCGTCCAGCACCAGCACCGCCGAGCCCGGAAGGTCCGCCAGGGCCGTCCGGACTCGCAGGACCTCGGGCTCACCGAACGCGGTCGCCGGGATGATGTCCCGCAGCGGGCTGTCCGGTGGCAGGACCTCACCCGACAGGGCACCGAGCACGTCCGACCAGAACGTCCGCAGGTCGTTGTCCGAATCATCGAGGGTGAGCCACGCGGACGCGCACGGGAACCGGTCCAGCCACGACGCCACCGCGAGCGTCTTGCCGAAACCGGGTCCGGCGCTGAGCAGCACCACGTCGGCCATCTCGCTCAGCCGACGATCGAGTCGACTGCGATGGACAAGTCCCGGCGGGATGGTCGGCGGCCAGACCCGCAACCGGACCGGCTCGACGAACCCACCCGCCACCGTCAATCTCCATCACGTTCGCCGGTCCAACGGCGGGACCGGCCCGACCCACGAGCATCCGGACCGGCGTCGCCGCCTGGGACAAAGCCTAGGGCTGAGGGTCGGAACCATCACCGGCGCCTCGGTCAGTATCACCAGCACCCCGCCAATCGCCCCTTCGAAGCAGACGCCGCCGAATCCGTCGGCGGGGGATCGACGGGCCAAGACGACACTCACGAGGAGGCCGCAGTGCCCGACCAGTATCTGTTCACCGTCACCGGCCGGATCGGGCCGATCATCCGGGCCTGCCTACCAGAACTCACCCCGACGGCAGAGGGTGACTCCACGGTGCTGTGCGGCGCCGTCCCCGACGCCGACGGACTGCAGAACCTGCTCGACCTGCTCGCCTCCTGCGGTTGCCCGCCACAGGTCATTCGGCTCACCCGACGGGACGACGGAACCCTGCCACAGTCCGATTCCCGGCCGTAGCTCCCAAGCCTTCCGGCCGACCAATCACGGTGCCAGACGCCTGATCTCGGTCAACTCCAAGCCCAACCCCTGAAGCCGGTTGATGAGCTCGTGCAATTCGGCCCGGTCGGCGACAGTCCCCCGGAGAATCGTCTCGACCGGATGCGTCGTCACTGTCGCATGCTCCATCCCTTCGAGCACGTCGCGTGGCAATCGACCATCCACCCGAATCTCATATTCCAAGACACTCATATGACACCCCGCGTACGCCATCCGGTCACGACGACTGTCGCATCACGACCAATCCGTGGCATCACCCGAAACAGACGGCTCGACTGCTTGGACGCCAGGCTGTTACACGCAGATGGTCTCGCGCGACGGCGAAGAGCGAGGGGCCTTGCTCCCGAGCCGCCGAGGGGACTCGAACCCCTAACCGCCCGATTACAAGTCGGGTGCGCTACCAGTTGCGCCACGGCGGCACGCGTACGCGATCGGACCACCACCAGGGCGCGCGTGACGCGACCCAAGACTATCCGGCGGCCGGGCCGAGCCTCGACCCTCCCGCCGGCAATCGTCCACCCGGCCCGGCCGATGGATCAGCCGTCCGCCGGAGTGGTCGCGGCTGCATCCGCGGCGGCCGTCGGCTCCTCGGCGGCAGCCGTCGGCTCCTCGGCGGCAGCCGTCGGCTCCTCGGCGGCGGCCGGCACCGGGGCGGCCGGCGGTGGCGAGCAGACCACGTTCTGCTGGCCGTTGTAGACAGTGGTGAAGTCCTCCCGGCGGACCTCGTTGCCGACCAGATCCCTGATGATCCGCGTGTTCACGATGCTGAACCCGGAGCTGCCGCTGGACGGGGAGCACGAGGCGCCGTACGGCTTCACGATCACCGGCGCCGACGTGTAGCCGAACCGATCCGACGAAACCGACTCGACCTCCACGTGCTTGGTCCCCCACAGCCGCACGGTGATGTCCGATGGCGTCCAGATCGTCTCGATCAGTACGCCCGTCTCGTAGTCGTTGGAGAAGGCCAGCTCGATCTCCCCGTCGTACACCGTCGCTTCCCGGCCGGCCGGGTAACGGCTGATGTAGAAGGAGTGCGGGGTGTGGGTGACGTCGCCCATACCGGCGAAGTACGCGGCGTTGTAGGTGGTCGTCGCGAACTGGCTGATGCCACCACCCACCGCGGTGGACAGCGCGCCGTCCTGGATGACCGCGGCCGGCACGTAACCCTGCTCGGTGCCGCGCGGCCCGGTGAACTCGTTGAGGGCGAACGTCGCATGCGGCTGGACGATCGCTCCGTTGACCTTCTCCGCGACGACCCGGATGTTCTCGCCGGAGGCCGCAGCGAACCCTCCCGTGGTGAACTCGCCGATGATCTCCTTGATGCCCAGCGCCGCCGCCTGCTCGGTGGTGAACGAAGGCTCGCTGAGCCGGTAGGCCAGCTCCACCCGGCGATCGTCGGTCGTGACGGCGGCGGCGACGGACGCCTCCACGGCCGGCCAGTCCATCGCGCGGCCCTGCGCGCTCGGCTCCACCACCGGGGCACCGTCGATGATCACGATTCTCGCGTCGAGCGGGGCGCTCTGCGTGGCGTCGATGGCCGGGGTGACCGGGCCCAGCAGGGTCGCGGCGTCCACCGCCACGACGAAACCGTCCGCGGAATCCGGGGAGATCGAGGTGGCTGCGGCGATGTCGGCGACCGGGACCTCGATGGTCGCGCCGCCGGCTCCGGTCAGCGTGAGCGGGGCCGAAAGAATGGTCTGCGCCTGGGCGGCGGACTGGTCAGTCCGCTCCGCCGACGCGCGGACCGGGGTCGAGACGACCGGCATGGCCAGACCCTCGATGCCGTCGGGACCGTCGGCGATCCACGCACGGGTGACCGCAGCGACCGAACCCGGCACGTCCAGGCTGCGCCCGATCACCGGCCGCACGGCTACCACCCGAGTGCCTTCGATGGTCACCGACCCCTCCACCGGCGCCAGGTCGGTCTCGGCGGCAATCCCCTGGATGACGGCGGTCAAGGCGGTCGGATCGACATCGTCGACCAGGGGCCGCTCGGTCGAGGTGAAGAGGGAGGTGAGACGGACGAAGGGGTTCGCCGACCTGGTGCCGAGCGCCTCGACGGTGGCGGCCACATCGGCGCTCAGGCCCGCCTCGTCGGGGTCGATGGTCGCGGGAATGCCGTGCACGTCGACGGTCATCGGCAATCCATAGGTCGGCATTGCCCGTTCGGCCAGCACCTGCGCCGCCTGGTCCGGGGTGAGTCCGCCCACGTCCACGCCGGCGACGGTCGTGTTGCGCTCGATCTCGCCGGAGGTGGCGAGCAGGTCGATGACATACCCGATGCCCAGAAGTGCGAGTACTCCCGCGACGACGGCCGCGATCAACCTGCCCCGTCGTGACGGGGCGGCCGGTTCGACGCCGCCGTCGTCCTCGCCCGGATCGAACGCATCGAACGGGTCGGCGGGATCGACAGGATCCACGGGATCGGCGGATGCGGGTGCGCTGTCCGAGAGGGTGGGCTCGTCTCTCATCGGCCGGTGGGTGTCCTTCCTCGCTGCGTCCGACTTCGGGGCCGCGGACACGGCCCGCAGAAGCCACGGTCTCATGGACGCGCGGGAGCGGCGGCTGGATCGACGACGACCACAGCATCACCCGAACGGCTCAGTCGAGCGATCCTCCTGACGCCGGTGGAACCCCGGACGGTCCGCGCCCGAGGGGACCTGCGTTCAGAGGCCGTTCGCGGCGGCGGCCTGCGGTCGGCTACCCCGACGGGCCGCAAGCAGCAGCCGGCGGCACTCCTCGGGCCGGACGTTCATCAGCGCGGCGAGCGCGGCGATCGCGCCGTCGTCCAGCGTGGTCGTGGTGGCCGAGGTCGCCCGCAACTCGAACCAGCGCTTCACCACACCGAGACGCGGGTCGGGGCTGGCCATCACCTCGTGTACGTCGACGGTGATCGACCCGGAGCCGTAGGGCGATGGACGGGTGGCCACATTGCGTTCGGCAGCGGACAGCAACGCACCCAGGTCCTCGCCCAGTGCGCCTGCGATCACCCACAGCACATCGACCCGCAAGGACCGATGTCCGGTCTCGTAGTTGGCCAGTGCGGCCTTACTCACCAGGCCGTTGGTGCGCTGGGCGACCTCCGCCTGCGTGAGTTTCTGGCGCCGACGCGACTCACGCATCACGCGGCACACCGCAGCGGCGAAGGCCTGCTGCGACCGTGAATCGTAAGCCTGCGACACCCGCACTCCTCGTGGTCGTTCGGTGCAGACGGACGTCATCGTCCGGCCGTCAACACGCGCCACCCATCACTTTGTGTGACTTCTGTATCGCCGTCCTGCGATCATATGGACCAAACGGGCGACACGGAAGGTGGATCAACGCGTCATCCTGATATTTCTACCACAGAGTAACTGCAGTTTCATCCTTTTGGCCCATTCGTGTGAACGGGGTATCACATGAATGATGGCACCGATCACTCGCGTGCGCTCTATTCGCGCCAAGACAGCCGGAAGAGTGTGCTCAGCGAGCGGTTGGACGGTGTGTCGGCGAGTCTGCGCTTCCCACCCTGACCACTGTGGGTCGTGTCACTGCCACGATCAGGTGAACAGGGCCCTGCCGAACCAGTCGCCCGGCCCGCTGACACCGGGGGGGCACCCCCATAGACCGCCGCCGATGTGCGCGATGTACTCGTTGAGCAGGTCGGTCTTGCCCAGGCGGGTCTGCAGCCTCTTGAACTGCGTCTGCGGGTCGCGCTGGAAGGCGATGAAGAACAGGCCGGCTGCGAGCTTGCCGGTCGCCGGGTCCTGGCCGTCGGTGTAGTTGTAGCCGCGACGCAAGATGGTCAGGCCGTCGTTCTGCTCCGGCGAGGCCAGCCGGATGTGCGCATTGATGTCGATCACCGGATTGCCCTCGGCGTCGAGCGCAGCGTAGTCAGGATCGGTGAATTCGTCACCGCCGGTGATCGGCGCACCGCTGTCCTTGTGCCGGGCGAAGATCAGCTCCTGGTCGTCCAGCGGGTCGGTGTCCCAGGACTCGATCTCCATCCGGATCTTGCGGGCCACCAGGTAGGAGCCGCCGCGCATCCATTCGAACTCGGGGGCCATCGGTGCGCCGTTCGCGCCCACCCACACCTGCTCGTCCAGCGTCGCGGTATCGTCGGCGCGCATGTTCCGCGTGCCGTCCTTGAATCCCATCAGGTTCCGCGGCGTGGTCTGGCCGGCCGCGGTCGACGAGGCCCGGCCGAAGCCGAGCTGGGACCACTTGAGCACGGCGACGCCGCGGGCGGCCCGGGTCATGTTCCGCACGGCGTGGAAAACCACCTGCGGGTCGTCCGCGCAGGCCTGGATGCACAGATCGCCGTCGGACAGTTCCGGCCTCAGCACCGCGTCCCCGGGGATCGTGCCGAAGGCGGCGAGCTCCGGCGGCATCCGGCCGGCCAGGCCGAACCGATCGTCGAACAGGCTCGGACCGAAGCCGACCGTGATGGTCAGCGAATGGGCGCCCAGGTCCATCGCCTCGCCCGTGTCGAACGGCGGCTGCTGGTCACGGACCGGGGAATCGCTGACCGACTTGCCCTCGGTCATCCGGGCCGCCATGGCTGCCCACCGGCCGAGCATCCGCTTGAGCTCCTCGACATCGGTGGAGGTCACGTCGAGCGCGGCGAACATCAGCCGCTCCTGCTGGGCGGTGGCGATGCCGGCCTGGCGGTCGCCATAGAACGGCACGATGTTGTCCGCGCGGGCGGCCAGGTCGGCGGCCACCGCGGTCGGCTCGGCGTTGGCGTCGGTGGCGCCCTTGACGCCGTAGCCGGCGGCGAACCCGGCCGCTGCGCCGACCCCCACGGCGGCGGCCCCGCTGAGGAACCGCCGCCGTGAGGTGCTGCCCTGCTCGGTCATGCCCGTCAACTGCTCCCGGTCCTATTGCGTGATCTTCTGCGCCACCGCCGACAGCGGCTCCTGCACCACCAGCAAGGCGTCGACCAATGCCTTCTTGTCCGCGTCGGTCAGCTGGTCGTAGGCGACCCAGCCGCTGGCCGACTCCGGATCGCGGAACGTGTTCAGCTCCGCGGTCAGCGCGTCGAAGGCCGCCGAGATCTGCGGGACGATCGTCGGGTCGATCTGGTTCAGCGCCGGCTTCAGCGTGGCGAACGCCTGCAACGAACCTTCCACGTTGGCCTGGAAGTCCAACAGGTCGATCTTGGAGTAGGCCTCCTCCTCGCCGGTGATCTTGGACGCCAGCACCTCGTCGAGCAACGTACCCGCGCCGTTGGCGATCTCGTATGCCTGGTACCCGCCGTCGGTGCCGGCATTGGTCGCGTCGGAGAGCTGCTTGGCCTGGGTCTGCAGGCTCTGCACGTCGGTCACCAACTGGTCGGCCAGCTCGGACAGGCCCTCGGTGCTCTGCTTTTCGAACAGGCCCTGCTCGATGGGGTGGAATCCGGTCCAGGTCGTGCCCTGCTCGACGTCGCCGATGCGCAGGTCGATCGCCGGATCGAGGTCCGGGAAGGATTCGGCGACCGGCTCGATCCGTTCGTAGAACGGGCGGGCCTTGATGTAAGCGGCCTTGGCCGCCGCGAGGTCGCCGGCCTTGATCGCAGCGGCCAATTCAGCTACCGGAACGATCAGGAAGCTGATCTGATCATCGACGTAAGCGGCGTAATCGACGGTGGCCTGGTCGAGCAGCGCGGTCAAGTTCTGGTCCTGAGCCGCCGCCTGGCCTGTGACGGTGAACGTGGTGCGCTCGGTCGTCGCCCCCGGGCAGTAGATCTCGTAGGTGCCGCCGTCCAGCCGGGCGGAGAAGGTGCTGTCGAAGCCCGGCGCGAGGTTTTCCCGCTCGCCCACGATCCGCTGGTCGGCCACCAACTCCACCTCGGTGACCCCGACGGCGTCCACATTGGTGATCACGAACGTCACCTGCCCGGCCGGCACGGTGTTGGGAGTGGTGACGCAGCCGTCCTTTTCGGTCACCGTCACCGTCACCGACCCGGGCGAGGCGGATCCCGACGCCGAGGCCGAACCGGACGCGGCCGGCGACTCGGAGGATGCGCCCGTGGAGGCGGTCGAGCCGGAGGAGCCGCAGGCGGAAAGCGTCAGCGCGCCGGCGGCGATCAGGGCCGTCGGCCATAGCCGGCGGGTTCGCAGTGACATGAGTTCTCCTGGAAGGGTCGTGGGTCGGGTCGAGCCCGCCGATCAGGACGCCGATCGGCTCGGACTGCGCATGGGTTCGGTCTTCGTCCGGAATCGAGGATGTGGCCGGCCGGCGCTCTAGGGGGTGGGTGGTGGCACCGCACGGGCCAGTGGCTGGTCCGCGGGGTCCGCCTGCGGTGGGTGGTCCGCCGGTGTCGCGGGCACCGAGTCCGGCGGCGGCGCGGTGCGCCGTCTCACCAGCTTGGGCAGGCCGAACGCGAGCAGGACGACGGCGAATGCCGCCAGCAGCGCAGGGATGACCCGGCCGACCACCTGGTGCGTGTCCCGGTTGCTGTCGAACTCGGCGACCTGTGCCAGAGCCGGCACGATCACGTCGGCCGGGGTCACCAGGGTCGTCTCCAGCATCGTGCCGACGTGGACCGGAGCCCGCCCCTGCACTTCGACCTGGACGGTTCGCACCGTCCGGATGCTGAGCCCGACCACGATGCCGGCATCCTGATCGGCGGTGATGGTGGGGGTGATGGTGTCGGTGTAGCCGGCGGGATAGGTCTGCTCGCCCTGGCCGGAGCGGATGCCGACCGGGAGCCGACCGCCGTTGAGGTCGGCGATCTGGGAGACCGTCAGTGAGGTGGGCAACCCGGCCGTGGCCGCGTCCACGGTGGAGCTGATCGGCGTGCCGTCGAACGTGGTCGCGGTCGCGGTCGACCCGTTCGCACCGACCGCTGCGTGCCCGGTCGCGGTCAGCGTGCTGGTCCCCGTAGCGGTCGCGCCGTCGACGTCGACGGTCAGCGTGGCCTGAGTGACGCCGGCGGCCAACTGCACCTTGGCCGTTCCTGTCGCATCGGCGCTGGTCAGCGCGAACGGACCCTGCGGGTCGGTGAGCGGTGCGGGGACCGGCGGAGCCAGCATGACCAGCAGCCCGGCCACCACCAGCGCGCCCGCCGCGGATCCCACCAGGATCCCGCCGAGCGTACGGGTCGACGGCGTGCGCTTGGGCGGCCAGAGCACCACCAGCAGCATGGGGACCGCATACAGGACGTACCCGACGACCTCGACGACCGGCAGGGTGGAGCGTATCCCGAGCATCCCGGTCAGCAGCGACTCCTGCACGGACCCGGGCCTGGCGATCGCTGTCAGGTCGAGGGCCTGCTGCTGGCCGACGGTCAGCCAGCCGGCCTCGTACGCGGCGCGCAGCGTACTCATCACCAGTCCGGCCGCGACCAGCACCAGAACGGCGCCGGTGATCCGGAAGAACTTGGATAGGTTCAGCCTGATCCCGCCGCGGTAGACCAGGTAGCCGAGCACGACCGCGACGCCGATGCCCAGCACCACTCCGATGGCGGCCTGCACCGGGGACACCGCGGACTGGAACGCGGCGAGCAGGAAGACGGAGGTTTCGAATCCCTCCCGGATGACGGCGAGGAAGGCCATGACGATCAGCGCGGCGGCCGACCCGCGGGCCAGGGCACCACCCGCGGCGTCCTGGAGGCTGCTGCGCAGGTCCCGGGAGTGCTTGCGCATCCACAGGATCATGTAGGTGATCATGAGCACGGCGATGCCGGCGACGACGCACTCGAGCATCTCCTGCTGCTGCTGCGGCAGTTCGGAGCGGAGCACCTGCAGCAAGATCCCGACGCCCAGGCAGATGGCGACGGCGATACCGACGCCGATCCACACCTGACGGATCGCGTCCGCCCGGTTGCTCTGCTTGAGGAAGGCGGCGATGATGCCGACGATGAGAGCCGCCTCGAGGCCCTCACGCAGGCCGATGACGAATGTCGCGAGCATCCGCACCTCCGACCTGACATCCGTCGCCCGAGGGACCGCGCGACACGAGCGCGACTATTGGTTAGCCTGCCCTAGCCCGGCACCATACCTCCGATTCCTGGCCCGGTTGCACCGGTCGAAGGTCCTGAATTCATCGCGACCGCGTTTCGTAGGCTGTTCGGATGACGATTCGCCCCATCGTGATCTGTGGCGAGCCGGTGCTGCACCGGCCGACCCGCCCGGTCACCGAGTTCGGCACGCCCGAGCTCGACACGCTGATCCAGGACATGTTCCAGACCAACGAGGCCGCGCACGGCGCGGGCCTGGCGGCCAACCAGATCGGCGATGACCGAAGGCTGTTCATCTATGACTGCCCGGACCACGGCACCCGGCAGCGCGGCTACATCATCAACCCGACCATCGAGACGTCCCCGATCCCGACGAACATGCCCGACCCCGACGACGACACCGAGGGTTGCCTGTCCGTCCCAGGGGAGAACTTCCCCACCGGCCGCGCCGACTGGGCGCGGGTCAAGGGCTTCGACGCCGCCGGCGAGCCGATCGAGGTCGAGGGCACGGGCTTCTTCGCCAGGTGCCTGCAGCACGAGACCGACCACCTGGACGGTCACCTGTACATCGACCGGCTCATCGGCAAGAACCGCAAGCGGGCGTTCAAGGCGGTCCGGGACAACGGCTGGGGCGTGCCCGGGCTGTCCTGGTTGCCCGGTACCGACCCCGACCCGTTCGGCCACTGAGCTCGGGACCGCTTGGCCCGGGCCGGCTTGGAGCTCCGCTGATCAATCCCACGCCAGACAGGGCAGAACAGGTGCTTGGCCGCGTCCGGCCTTCCGGCCGAGTCGAAAGTCGGCGCGACGACTGTGTGACGCTCCGCGCACCGATGGCGTGAACGGCTGTCGCTAGGGTGGGAACTGTGCAGATCGTGAACTCATCGCCCGCCGCCGCGGCCATCGAGCCCGGATCGCACACCACGACCGCGCGGTGCGGCGGGTGAGTGCACCGTCCACGGCCGACGGCCTGAGCAGCGGCAGCCGCAACGGCGGGCGCCGCAACGGGCATGAGGCCGCGGCCGAGGAAACGGCCGGAGCGGACGACACCGGCGCGCCGCCGGCATCGCAGGCGCAGATGGTCGTGGTGGCCAACCGGCTTCCGTTCGACATCGAGAAGCTGCCCGACGGCACCACGCGCGTCCGCCAGGCGCCGGGCGGTCTGGTCACCGCGCTGGCCCCGATCCTGTCCCGGCGGCATGGGGCCTGGATCGGCTGGCCCGGCTCCGCGGACGTCGAACTGGAGCCGACCACCACCGACGGTCTGAGCCTGCATCCGCTCACGCTGACCGCCGACGAGGTCGACAAGTACTACGAGGGGTTCTCCAACGAGACTCTCTGGCCGCTCTACCACGACGCTGTTGTCGAGTCGCAGTTCCACCGAGAATGGTGGGAGGCGTACCAGAAGGTCAACGAGCGGTTCGCCGAGGCCGCGGCCGACCTCGCGGCACCCGGCGCGACCGTCTGGGTGCACGACTACCAGTTGCAGCTCGTCCCGCAGTTCCTGCGCCGGCTTCGTCCGGACGTCCGGATCGGCTTCTTCCTGCACATTCCGTTCCCACCGGTCGAGCTGTTCATGCGGTTGCCCTGGCGCGCGCAGATCGTGAACGGGTTACTCGGCGCCGACCTGATCGGCTTCCAACTGCCCGGTGGCGCCCGCAACTTCGGTCGGCTGGCCAAGTCGCTGACCGGCGCGATGACCACCGGGGGCACCATCGAGCACGACGGCCGGCAGATCCGCGCCGCCTCCTATCCCATCGCGATCGACTCGGCCGGCCAGTCGGCGCTTGCGGCCACGCCGAAAGTGCACGACGCGGCGCGGGCTCTTCGGGCGGATCTCGGCGACCCGGCGAAGATCATTCTCGGGGTCGACCGGCTCGACTACACCAAGGGCATCGACGTCCGCCTGCGTGCTTTCAGCGAGTTGCTCAAGGAGGGGGATCCTGCGGTCCAGGACGCCGTCATGGTGCAGATCGCCACACCGAGCCGGGAACGCCTCGGCTCCTACCGCCGGATGCGCGAGCAGATCGAGCAGCAGGTCGGTGCCCTGAACGGCGACTACGGCCGGATCGGCCGCCCGGCCGTGCACTACCTGCACCAGTCGTTGCCGCGGGAGGAACTGGCCGCGTTCTACGTCGCTGCCGACGTGATGACCGTCACGCCGTTCCGGGACGGCATGAACCTGGTCGCTAAGGAGTACGTCGCATGCCGCGTCGACGGCGGCGGGGTCCTGCTGCTGTCGGAGTTCACCGGGGCGGCGAAGGAGCTGCGGGCCAGCCTGCTGGTCAACCCGTACGACACGGACGGGGTCAAGCGGCATCTGCGACAGGCGCTGACCATGCCCGCGGTTGAGGCGCGGCGCCGGATGCGGTCGTTGCGTCGCCAGGTACTCACCCACGACGTCGACCGGTGGGCCGCCGCGTTCCTGTCCGCCCTGGAGAACACCCGCGACCACGTGGCCGATGCGATGAACCGGCTGCCCGGCGACGTCACCGCGAAGCTCCACCAGGTCGCGGAGACCCAGCGTCTGCTGGTGGCGACGGACTTCGACGGATGCCTGGCACCGATCGTCGACGACCCCGCGACCGCCCGGCCGCTGCCGGAGTCGATGGAAGCACTGCAGTCACTCACCGTCACGCCGGGGACGGTGGTCGCCGTCGTGTCCGGCCGAGCACTGGCCGACCTGGAGATGCTGCTCGGACCTGCGGATCGTGTCCACCTGGTCGGCAGCCACGGCGCGGAGACCTCCGCCGAGGATCGCGAGGAAACGCCGCTGCTGAGCACGGGGGACGCCAAGCGGTTGGCCAGGCTACGACTGGAGCTGCAGCAGATCACCGCCGAGTACCCGGGCGTGCGGTTGGAGTTGAAGCCGACCGGCGTCGCGGTGCACCTTCGCGGGATGGACCCCGACGACGCGGAAGCGGTGACCGTCGCCGTCGAGGAGAACCCGGCGACCTGGCCCGGCGTGCACCTCCTGCGCGGCAAGAAGGTTCTCGAGCTGACCGTCGTGACCACGAACAAGGGTCGCGCACTGCGCGCGCTGGTGAAGGCGAACCATTGCACTGCAACGGTTTTCATCGGTGACGACATCACGGACGAGAACGCGTTCGGGGTGTTGGAGGACGGCGACGTCGGCATCAAGGTCGGCAACGGGCGAACCTCCGCCGGCACCCGGATCGCCGACCCGCACCGGGTCGCCGATGTGCTCAACGTGCTGGCCGATCTGCGGCGCCGGGTGATCAAGCGTCGCTCTCAGCATGCGGCCGGTACGTCAGGCCCGCTGCCCAGGGATCAGCCGGCCGGCTGACCATTCTTCAGAATGCGACCTCGGCGAAGGACGCGATCGTTTCCTGCAACGCCCGGCTCAGGGATGCGCCGGCGTGCCCGGCGTCGTCGAGAACGACCAGGCGGCTGGCCGGCCAGGCTCGATGCAGATCCCACGCCACGGACAGCGGGCCACTGACGTCGTAGCGGCCGTGGATCAGCACCCCGGGGATGTCGGCGACTGCCTGCATCCCGGCCATGACGCCGTCCGGCGGCAGGAAGCAGTCGTTCGCCCAGTAGTGGATCACCAGCGTGGCGAACTGCGCGCGGAACTCCGGATCGTCGAACCGTTCCCAGGGCGTCCAGCCCGGGGCCAGGGACACGTGTACGTCCTCCCATGCACACCAGGCCCGCGCGGCGGCGAATCGCGTGTCCGGGTCGGGGTCGGTGATCCGCTCGAGGTAGGCATCCAGGACCCGCTGCCCGGGCCGCCGACCCGAGGCCGCGGCGAACTCGTCCCACTCGCGGGGGAACACCCGCCGCATGTCCTGGGTGATCCACTCCAAGTTCTCCCGGGCGCCGTCGGTGACCGCGGCCAGCGCCAGCCCGATGACCCGCTCCGGGTGCCGCTGTGCATAGGCCAGAGCGAGCGTCACCCCCCATGACCCGCCGACGAGCAGCCACCGATCGATGCCCAGCCGCTCGCGCAGCAGCTCCAGATCATCGATCAGCTGGTCGGTGGTGTTGAAGGCCAAGCCGGACAGGTCCTCGTGGGCCAACGGCCGGCTTCGGCCGCACCCCCGCTGATCCAGGTAGACGATCCGCCAGCGGGCCGGGTCGAACTGCCGGCGGTACCCACCGGTCATCGGTGCGCCGGGCCCACCGTGCAGGAACAGCGCCGGCCGCCCGGCGAGGTTGCCGGTGCACTCCCAGTACAGCTCGGCGCCGTGCGCGGCGAGAAGCACTCCGCTCGCATACGGCTCGATGGCCGGGAACACGAGGCGTCAGGCGTCCGGCGGACGGTGGCACACCGCCTCGACATTGTTGCCGTCGGGATCGCGGACGAACACCGCGTAGTAGCTCGGGTGATACTCGGGCCACACCCGCGGCTCGTGCAGGATCTCCAGGCCCAGGCCGACGGCGACCCGGTACGCCTCGTCCACCACCGCCCGGTCGCCGGCGGTGAAGGCGATGTGCGCCTGGCGCCCGCCCGGGTCCGTGGCCGCGCTCACCCAGAAGTAGGGATGCTCGGGCGGGCCGTACCCGATCGCCTCTCCGAAGTCCATCACCCGGCCGTAGCCGAGCGGGGCCAGGAAAGCGTCGTACCAGGCGGCGGCTGCTGCCACGTCGTCGGACTGCACGCCGAAGTGATCGATCATGGGTAGCACTCTGCCATCGACGTACGACTAAGCCACCGACGTACGACTAAGCCACCGACGTACGACAATGGGTCGATGATCGTCACGGTGTTCGTCCGGCGCCTCAAACCGGGGCGTACGTTCGACGACTTCATCGCCGAGTGGCAGGCCGACGTCGGGTTCGGGATTCCCACCCGGGTGTTCAACGGTCCCGGCCTGGACGACCCGCGGGACATCGTCTCGATCGGATTCGTCGCCGCGTCGCCGGACGAGGTGCGGGAATGGCTCGCCGCGGGGTCGCCGTCGGAGCAGGTCCGGCACGAACGGATCGACACAGTCATCGAGTCCACGACCTTGCGGTGCATGTATGAGGTCGGGACGGAGCATGACTTCACCGGCGAGCCGCTGCCCATCGACGTTGGCTCGGCGGAGAGCCTGCTCAGCGCGCTCACGCCCGGCCGATGACGCACGAACCACCCGGCAGTTGATCATGCAGTAGGTGAGTGGGCCGGCGTCACTTCCTGCGCTTCTTCGGCCTCGGCTCGGTCGGGTCGGAGGCATCGCCCAGGAACAGCTGCAACCACCGGGCCTCCGGGTCGATGTCCACGAGCAGGCCCTTGACGAGCAGGCTGGCGGGAATCGCCAGGATCGCCCCGAGCGGGCCGAGGATGTAGGTCCAGATGATCAGGGACAGGAAGCTCATGGTGGTGGTCAGGCCGACCGCATCACCGACGAACTTGGGTTGCAGCACCGACTGGATGACGAAGTTGAGGGCGCAGTAGACAACGACCACCGCGATCGCCAGACCGGGGCCGCCCTGCAGGAACGCCAGCACGGCCGGTGGGATCAGCCCGATGATGAAGCCGACGTTCGGGATGTAGTTGGTGACGAACGCGAGCATGCCCCACAGGAATGCCGCCGGTACGCCCAGGATGAGCAGCGCGGTGGTATCCAGCACGGCCACGATGCCCCCGAACACGGTGGCGACGCCGAAATACCGGCGGGTGCCGGACGCGAACGTGCGCAGCCCGTCGAATGCGATCTCGTGACCGGCCCTGGCCCGCAGCATCCGTTCGGGAAACACCGTGCCGTCGACGGCCAGGAAGATCAGCAGCACGATGGTGAACAGGGTCGCGGACAGCACGCTGCTCAGCCCGGACAGCAGGCTCCCGGCGAAGGCAGCGATCGTGCTCGGATCGATGTCCGTGACCATCGACTGGATGTCTGTCGTGGACAGACCGAGACCGGCCAACCAGGACTGGACGCCGGCCAGCGCCTGCTGCCACTCGTCGGCGTACTCCGGGATCAGTTGGACGAATCGGACGATGCCCAGCGCGGTCGCGATGACCAGGCCCAAAACGATCAGCAGACCGGCGAGGAACGCCGCCAGCGAGGCCAACCAGCGCGGGGCGCGCCGCCGGATCAGTGCGGCGCGGATCGGATCGACCAGGATCGTCAACACCAGCGCCAGAAAGACCGGTCCCAGGATGCCGGGGATCGACCGCATGCCGGCGACGGCCACCACCACGGCGGCCACCCCGAGCACGATGATCAGCCCGCGGGGCAACGGCCAGCGGGCTGGGTTCGGCACGCTCGCGGCCCGCACCGCACTGTCGCCGTCTGTTGGTTCTCGCGTCATGTGCCGTCCGACCGTCGCAGGGATGCCACCGTGCATCAGCCTGCACTGCCGGACCGGTCACATCCGGGACCGACGGGCGGTCAGCGACGTGGCGGCGCGGTCGTTCGTCCCCGTACGAAGGTGGTGGGCAGCACGATCCGCCGACCGGCGGTCTTGCGAGCCGGGCTGAGCAGCATCCGGCCGGCGTTGCGACCCTTGTCCACCACCGGCTGCTCGACTGTCGTCAACCCGTCGTCGATCGCTGCCCTGATGCCGTCGAACCCGGTGACCGACACGTCCTCCGGCACCCGCTGATGGCGATTGGTCAACTCTTCGATCGCGCCGAGGGCGAGCACGTCGGAGGTCGCGATGAGGGCGGTGATCCCAGGGTCGAGGGCGAGCACCTCCGCCGTGGCGGACCGGCCCGCCTCGATGCTGTGCTCGAAGCGTTCGACGACGGGGATCCGGTCCCAGGCCACCCCGGCCGCGGTACAGGCCTCCTGCAGGCCGATGAGCCGGTTGCGCTGCACGTGGTACCGGGCGGCGTGCTGCCGCTCGATCGGCACCGCACCATCGAGCCGGGCGCGACCCAATCGCATGCAGATGACACCGAGCCGGCGGTGCCCGAGATCCAGCAGATGCTCGGCGACCTGCCGGATCGCCGCCTTGTCATCGATGCCCACCGAGTCCGTGCCCGGGATGCTCGGCTGATCACAGATCACCGCCGGGACCGGGCGAGCCAGCGCCGCGGTCAGGTGCGGATCGTCGTCCGGCATCGAGTACACGACGAAGCCGTCGACCGCAGCTCGCGTGACCCCGGCGACATCCTCCGATCCCGGGCGGGCCGGCACCAGTAGCAGTCCGACCTGGGCCTCGTCACATTCCAGAGTCAGCCCCTCCAGGAAGGCCACCGCGCCCGGGTCCCTGATCGCGTACGACACCTGCTCCGCCAGCAGCAACCCCACGGCGCCGGCCTTGCGGGTGCGCAGCGACCGAGCCATCGGGTCCGGCCCGGGGTATCCCATGCGGCGGGCGGCCTCCATCACCCTGGACCGCAGCTGCGGCGAGAGCTGGTCCGGGCGGTTGTAGGCGTTGGAGACCGTTGTCCTGGACACACCCAACTCGGCGGCAAGCGACGCCAGCGTCGCCGGCGGCCTCGTCCGCGGTGGTCGGTCCATCTTCGACACGCTATCGCGTCGACTCGAAATGGCCCGAGTCCGACCCGGCACTGTGGGTCACCGTCGGTCGAGACGGACAGGCGAGGGGCGGACCAGCTCGATCCGATCACGGAAAACGATTTCCCAAACCCTTCACAGGAACGCATGCGTCGGCTACTGTCGGCTTCCGACAGCCGATCGACCGACCCGGTGACACCCGGGGCCGCTGGAAGGACGTGACGTTCAATGGCCGACGTCAAGTACGACGGAGCTTCGCGCGTGTACCCGGGCAACCCACCGGTCCGCGCGGTGGACACACTGAACCTGGACATTCCCGACGGCGAGTTCCTGGTGCTGGTCGGCCCGTCCGGCTCCGGCAAGTCCACCGCCCTGCGCATGCTCGCCGGCCTCGAAGACGTCAACGAAGGCCGCATCCTGATCGGCGGCCGCGACGTCACCCACGTCCCCCCGAAGAACCGGGACATCGCCATGGTGTTCCAGTCCTACGCCCTCTACCCACACATGACCGTCGCCGAGAACATGGGTTTCGCGCTCAAGCTGCGTGGGGTCAACAAGTCTGAGATCGCCGAGAAGGTCCGCGAGGCGGCCGGTCTGCTCGATCTTGAGAAGTACCTGGACCGCAAGCCCAAGGCACTCTCCGGTGGCCAGCGGCAACGTGTCGCGATGGGTCGGGCCATCGTCCGCGAGCCCTCCGTGTTCCTCATGGACGAGCCGCTGTCCAACCTCGACGCCAAACTCCGGGTGGAGACCCGCGCGAACATCGCCGAGCTGCAGTCCCGGCTGGGCACGACCACCGTGTACGTCACGCACGACCAGGTCGAGGCCATGACCATGGGTCATCGGGTCGCGGTGCTCAAGGACGGCATTCTCAACCAGGTCGACACCCCGCGGACCCTGTACGACAAGCCAGTGAACGTGTTCGTGGCCGGGTTCATGGGCTCCCCCGCCATGAATCTGCTGACCGTGCCTCTGGTCGCCGACGGCGCAACCCTCGGTGACGCGACGTTCGCGCTGCCCCGCAGCGTGCTGTCGGAGGCATCCGCCGCAGGCCTCAAGGAGGTCACCTTCGGCGTCCGCCCGGAGAACATCACCCTGTCCGACCAGGGCATCCCGGTCACCATCGACCTGGTCGAGGAGCTTGGCGCGGATGCGTTCGTGCACGGCCACACGCCCGAGGGCAACCGCCTCGTCATTCGAGCCGATGCCCGCATCCATCCCTCGCAGGGCTCCACCGTGTACGCGCTTCCGACCGACGCCGAGCACTGCCACGTCTTCGACCCGAACACCGGCATCCGGTTCAAGTCCTCCGATGCGGTACCGGCCGACGCCGCAGCGACGGCACTCCCGGCAGGCGTGGACCTCGGCAAGAGCTGACCTGCGCCGGAAACCGGTCGGCGGTCCGGGACCGCCACCATGGCTACCATTCGGGCTGTGTCCGTCTCGGAGCTGTCGGAGAGCGCTCAGGACTACCTGAAGGTGATCTGGGGGCTGCAGGAGTGGTCGGACGTTCCGGTGACGGCGTCGACGATTGCCGGCCGGCTCGGGGTGAAGCTCTCGACGGTCTCGGGTGCGGTGAGCAGGTTGACCGACCAAGGGCTGCTCGAGCACGCGCCCTACGGGGCGGTCACCCTCACTGACCGTGGCCGCACATTCGCGGTCGCGATGGTCAGGCGGCACCGGCTGATCGAGGCGTTCCTGGTCCAGGTGCTGCAGTACCGGTGGGATCAGGTGCATGACGAGGCCGAACGCCTGGAACACGCCGTGTCCGACTTCCTGATCGAGCGGATGGACGCCCTGCTCGGCCATCCGACCCGCGACCCGCACGGTGATCCGATTCCTGGGCCCGACGGCACCGTGAGCCTGCCGCACGCCGCCCAGCTCACGTCCGTCACACCGGGCGGCACCGTCACGGTGGAACGGATCTCGGACGCCGATCCCAAGTTGCTGCAGTACTTCGCCCGGCACGGGATCGTCGTGGGAAGCCGCCTGCGAGTCAGGCCCGGGCCGCCGTATTCCGAAGCGCTCGAGGTCACGGTGGATGAAGGAGACTCGACGGTGAGCCTCGGTCGGGCCGCGACCAATTCGGTCTGGGTGTCTTCCCCGGGTCCCGGCGCGGGCGGGTTGATCAGGTGATCGTGCCGCCTCCGGCGGCGGCCAGGGTCCGCCGCCGGCGACGCGTGGCCAGCCGGGTGGCGATCAGGCCCTGGCGCGGACTGAACAGGTAGACCAGCGCGAAGACGATGCCCTGGGTGAGGACGACCATGCCCCCGCTGGACGCGTCCAGGTAGTAGCTGGCGTACAGCCCGACCACCGCGCACGTGCCGGACAGGGTCGGCGCGAGCACCAGCATGCGACCGAACCGGTCCGTGAGCAGGTACGCCGTGGCCCCCGGGATGATCAGCATGGCCACGACCAGGACGACTCCCACCACCTGCAGCGCGACCACCGAGGTGAACGCGAGCAGGCCGAGCAGCAGGGCGCCCAGCAGGCGCGGGTTCAGGCCGATCGCGTGCGCATGGATGCGGTCGAACGCGTAGAGGGTGAAGTCGCGACGCTTGAAGACCAGGATCGCGAACGTGACCGCGCCGAGCACGAGCACCTGGATCAGCTCGGACCTGGACACGCCGAGCAGGTTGCCGAAGACGATGTGGTTCAGGTCGGTCTGGCTGGGAGTGACCGAGATCAGGACCAAACCGAGCGCGAACAGCGTGGTGAACACGATTCCGATGACGGCGTCCTCCTTGACCCGGCTGGTGTGCCGGACCAGGCCGATGAGCGCGGCCGCGAGCAGGCCGAAGATCACCGCGCCGAGAGCGAACGGGGCGCCGGTGATATAGGCCAGCACGACCCCGGGGAGCACCGCGTGCGAAATCGCATCGCCCATCAGGGACCAGCCGATGAGCACAAGCCAGCAGGACAGAACGGCGCAGACGATCGAGGCGGTCAGTGTGGTGGCCAGGGCACGGACGAAGAAGTCGTAGCCCAGGGGCACCACGAGGAAATCGATCATTCCGGTCACGTCCCCAGTCCCTCGAGCGGGTCCAGGCCGAACGCCATCGCCAGGTTCTCGGGGCGGAGGACCTCGCGCGGGTCCGCGTGTAGCAGCACCCTGCGCATCAGCAGCACTGCCTCGTCCGCCAGCGCGGGCAGGGCGTGCAGGTCGTGGGTGGAGACGAGCACGGTCACACCGTCGGCGGCCAGTTCGCGCAGCAGCCGGGTGATCGTGGCCTCGCTGCGCTTGTCGACGCCGGCGAACGGCTCGTCCAGCAGCAGGATGGATGCCCCCTGGGCGATGCCACGGGCGACGAAGGCACGCTTGCGCTGGCCGCCGGACAGCCTGCCGATCTGACGGTCGGCACAATCGCCCAGCTCGACCCGGGCCAGTGCCAGGTCGACCGCTTCGTGGTCGGACCGACGCGGCCGCCGGTAGCCGCCCATCCGCCCGTAACGCCCGGTCATCACCACATCCCGGACACTGAGCGGGAACGACCAGTCGACGTCCTCGCTCTGCGGCACGTAACCGATCAGGCCGTCCTTGCGGACGCGTGCCGGCGAGCGCCCGAAGACCTCGACCGAGCCGCTGTCCGGCCGGACCATCCCGACGATCGCCTTGACCAGCGTCGATTTGCCCGACCCGTTCATTCCCACCAGACCGCACACCCGGCCCCGCGCGACGGTCAGGCTGGCGCGGTCGAGCGCGAGGACGTCACCGTAGTGAACGGTGACGTCCTCCAACCGGATCGCCTCGGTCATCGGCCGCTCCCACCCGCCCCACCGAGGGCGCCCGCGATCACGGCGGCGTCGTGCCCGATCAGATCCAGGTAGGTGGGTACCGGCCCGTCGGCCGTCGAGAGGGAATCGACGTAGAGGGTGCCGCCGAAGGTCGCACCCGTCGCCTCGACGACCTGCTGCATGGGCGCGTCGGAGACCGTCGATTCGCAGAACACCGCCGGTACGTCGTTGGCCCGGACGAACTCGATGGCCGAGGCGATCTGCTGCGGGGTGGCCTGCTGCTCGGCGTTCACCGGCCAGATGTACTTCTCGGTCAGCCCCGCGTCGCGGGCAAGGTAGGAGAACGCGCCCTCGCAGGTCACCAGCGCGCGGTGATTCGGCGGGAGCCGGTCGAGCCGGCTCACCAGCTCGTCCTGGACCTGCTGCAGTCGGCCGCGGTAGGCCTTGCCGTTCGCGGCGTACTCCGACGCGTGTCCGGGGTCGAGCTCGCTGAACGCCCGGACCATGTTGTCCACGTAGATCTGGGCGTTGAGCGGGCTCATCCAGGCGTGCGGGTTCGGCTTTCCGGCGTACGTGTCCTCGGTGATGTCGATCGGCGTGACCCCCTGCGAGACCACCACGTGTGGCACCTCCACCCCCTCCATGAACCGGGCGAACCAGACTTCCAGGTTCAGACCGTTGTCCAGCACCAGATCGGCGTCGGTCACCCGCGCGATGTCCCCCGGAGTCGGTTCGTAGCCGTGGATCTCCGCACCGGCCTTGGTGATGGACTCCACCCGGAGGTGATCACCGGCAACGTTCGCGGCGATGTCGGCGAGCACGGTGAACGTTGTCAGCACGACGGGGCGGTCGTCGCCCTGGGCCCGGCTCGGGCCCGCGCACCCGACCAGGCACACCGCCAGCAGGACCACGCCAAGGGCCGTCCGGCGGCGGCGCCTGCGCGGGTCCCGGAAGACGGGTGCGCCTCGCGGGGCCGTCGTCGTTGCCACGTGTTCCGTTCGCCTTCCGGTCCTGCCGATCCCTGGCCGATGGCGTCGGCGCTGACCGGGTTCCTGCCGCACTGCGTGCCGGGCGCCTGCCCGGGGTCGACAGCTTATGTTCGACCAGTCGAAGTTTCAACCACGACCGATGCGAAGTCGCCGACGGCCTCCGCTCCCGGCACCCGCTCGACCCGGTCGGGTCGTGCCAGCCACCACCTCAGTGGACGGCACAGCCCGTGATCAGCTTGGACGGTGCGGCTTGGTGGCGTACCCCATATAGGACATCGCCTTACTACTGACCTGTCCCGCATTCAGTCGGTTGCTCAACTCGAGATAGGAGATCCGGCCACGCTTCAGTCGCACCAGATCGGCCACCAACGACACCGGGTTCTCGCGAAATCCCAGACCAACGACCTCGGCCGGCACCAGACCATGACCGATCAGGAGTTCGGCGAGTTCGGTTGGCGTGATGAACATCTCCCAGACATGACCGGGAAAGTCCAACAGGCGGGTCAGGCGCCACTCCTGGAAGACCTTGATGACCAGGATCTTGCTCAGGATCGTCCGGTTGACCGTGTCGAACAAATACAGCCCACCTGGTCGAAGCACTCGGGCGGTCTCGGCAATCACCCTGTCCAGGTCGGCGACGTGCTCGAGCACGTCGCAGCAGTAGACAACGTCGTAGGCCATATCAGGCACCGGCAATGACTCACCGGCACCCACCAGGTACTCGATCGACAGACCGGACTGGCGGGCATGGCGTCGAGCCGCATCCACGGCCACCGGCGACGGATCGACGCCGACCACCGAGAACCCGAGGCGAGCAAACTCCTCGGCCAAAAAGCCTGCGCCGCTGCCGATGTCCAAGGCACGCAGGCCTGCGGGCTGCGACGGCAACCTTCGATCCAACACCCCTCGGAAGTACGCGAACCGCGCGCGGGTCACGCTGCCATGCAGCAGCACCAGTGGATTGTCCGGCTCCCACCATGTAGCGCCGATCCGGTTGTAGACGTCATTGTCGATCGTCTTCACGTCGTCCCCTCATGGCCTTATGCTCGGGAACCGCCGCAGCTTGGTCCGCCGCAAACGGCTTGAACGGCACGATCCGGACACCAGGGCAGGCTACGTTGACAACCGATCGGGCGGAAGCCTCCATGGTCCCGCTGCGACCGACTCGACCTAGCAGTCCACGAACAGCCGACGTGGACCTCAGCTCGCTCCGGCCGGCATCGTCGTGCGGGTCACCGACCCCGCCGATCCCCGCCGTGACCAGCCCCGCCGGGTCCGAGCGGCGCCGAGAAGCCGGCAGACCACCCAGATCGAGAACGAGATCGTGGTGATGTACGGACTGATCGGGATGCTGCCGCCGAGGGCGAGCAGGATCCCGCCGACCGTGGAGACCGTGGCGAAAACCACCGAGAGCACCGGCACCCACAGGGCCGACGCCGTCACCCGCATGGCCGCCGCGGCCGGCGTCACCAGCAACGAAAGCACCAGCAGCGCGCCGACCACCTGGATCGCCATGGCCACGGTCAGGCCCAGCACCAGCATGAACAGCGGTGACAGCGCCCGCACCGGCACCCCGCGCGAGGCGGCGATGTCCGGGTCGACGCTGGCGAACACGAGTGGGCGCCAGATCACCGCCAGCGCCACCAGCACGACCACCGAGATCGACCCCAGCCACAGCAACTGCGGGTCGTCGACGGCCACGATCTGCCCCGTGAGCAGGCCGAACTTGTTCGCCGACCGCCCCGGGTACAGGGAAAGGAACAGCACGCCCAGGCCCAACCCGAACGGCATCAGCACGCCGATGATCGACGAACGCTCGCGGGCCCGCACCCCCAGCAGACCGATCACCAGCGCAGCCAGCAGCGACCCGAAGACCGAACCCACCACCACGTTGATGCCGATCAGCAGGGCGAACGAGGCGCCGGCGAAGGACAGCTCGCTGATCCCGTGCACGGCGAAGGTCAGATCGCGCATCATCACGAAGACGCCGATCAACCCGCCGACCAGGCCCAGCACCGCGCCGGCCAGGATCGAGTTGTGCAGCAGCGCGAGCAGCTCACCGTAGTCGGCGAAATTGAAGATCTTGTCCCAGACGCTCATCGCACTTCCCAACCGGTTTCAACGGAGCGATGCGGCGCCCATGATTCGCTCGCAA
>CAYZBB010000083.1:0-8749 GCA_964476495.1 uncultured Actinomycetes bacterium
CCAGCGGGTGGTGACGACCTTTCCGCGGGTGAAGAAGTGGAAGCCCTCGGTGCCGTGGGCATGGGTGTCACCGAATAACGACGCCTTCCACCCGCCGAAGCTGTAGTAGCCGACCGGGACCGGCACCGGCACGTTGATGCCGACCATCCCCACCTGCACCTCGTTCTGGAACCGGCGGGCCGCGCCACCGTCGTTGGTGAAGATCGCAGTCCCGTTGCCGTAGGGATTGCTGTTGATCAAATCCAAGCCGTCGTCGTAGCCATCGACGCGGATCACCGACAGCACCGGTCCGAAGATCTCGTCGGTGTAGATGGACATGTCGGGGGTGACCTTGTCGAACAGGGTCGGGCCGAGCCAGAACCCGTCCCCGTCGCCGTCGAAATGCTGGTCCGGATTGCTGGCCCGGCCGTCCACCACCAACTCGGCGCCCTGCGTCACCCCTGCGTCGATGTAATCGGCGACCTTGTCCCGGTGCGCCCCGGTGACCAGCGGGCCCATGTCGCAGCCCCGGCGGCCGTCCCCCGTGCGCAGCGTGGCCATCCGCTGGGTGATCTTGCCGATCAGCTCGTCCGCGATCGAATCCACCGCCACCAACGCGCTGATCGCCATGCACCGCTCTCCCGCGCTACCGAAACCTGCGTTCACCGCGGCGTCCGCGGCCAGCTCGAGGTCCGCGTCCGGCAACACCAGCATGTGGTTCTTCGCCCCACCTAGCGCCTGCACCCGCTTTCCGTGGGCGGTGCCGGTCTGGTAGACGTACTGGGCGATCGGCGTCGACCCGACGAACGAGATCGCCTTCACCCGGGGGTCGGTCAATAACGCGTCGACCGCGACCTTGCCACCGTGCAGCACGTTGAAGACCCCGTCCGGCAGGCCGGCCTCCTTCCAGAGGTCCGCCAACCAGTTCGCCGTCGACGGATCCTTCTCCGACGGCTTGAGCACCACCGTGTTGCCGGCGGCGATCGCGATCGGGAAGAACCACATCGGCACCATCGCCGGGAAGTTGAACGGCGAGATGATCCCGACCACACCCAGCGGCTGCCGGATCAAAGACACGTCCACCTTCGTCGACGCGTTCTCGGTCACCGACCCCTTGAGCAGGTGGGACAGGCCGCACGCCAGCTCCACGATCTCCTGACCCCGGGTGATCTCCCCCAACGCATCCGAGAGCACCTTGCCGTGCTCGGATGTGATGATCTCGGCGGCCTCGTGCTTGCGCGCGTTCAACAGCTCCCGGAACCGGAACAGCACCTGGGTGCGGCGGGCCAGCGAGGTGTCCCGCCACCCCGGGAACGCCGCCTGGGCGGAGGCGATCACCGCGTCCGCATCGGCTTGCGATGCCAGAGCGACCTGCTTGGTCACGGCACCGGTCGCCGGGTCGTACACCGGCGCGGTCTGCTCCGGCTCTCCGGCGAACGGGGCGCCATCCTTCCAGTGCGGCAACACACGGCCGTTACCTGACAGATGCTGCTCGACAGCCGGAACCGCCTCGGGATCGGTGATCGTCGTCATCTCGGTGCTCTTCTCCGTTGGTGAGGGTGGTTCGCGTGCGGGGCCGTGTAAAAGGGCAGCCGCGGGTCGGTGGGCCGCTCGTCCCAGGTCGCTCGCACCCACGCATGGTCCGGGTCGTGGCTGATGCCCCACACCCGCTCGGCGCCCGGGCCGGCCATCACGTTCAGGTAGTACATGTGGTGCGAGGGGGCGGCGATCGACGGGCCATGCCAGCCGTGCGGCACCAGGACGGTGTCGCCGTCGGTGACCTCCTCCAGCACATCGATCGGCCGCGCAGCTGTGCCGTATACCCGGTGGTAACCAACGGCTTTCGCGTCACGGGCGGCGGTCGCGGACTCCGGAGCGGCAGAGTCGAACATGAAGTGGTAGATCTCCTCCAGTTCGGTTTCCTCGCCGTCGATCCCGCCGACCTCGTCGTGCTTGTGCGGCGGGTAGGAGGACCAGTTGGACGCCGGCGTGAGCACCTCGGTGGCCAGCAGTTTGACGCACTCCATGCCCGCGCCCATGGCGATGTTGTTGACCTGCCTGGTGTGTGGCCCGCTGCCGCGCAGCAACACACCCACGGACGACGCGCTCTGGTACCGGAAGGGCAGCGCCCGGTCCACGCGGGCACCGCACATCGCGATCGCACCCGTCCGGGTGCCGGTCAGGGTGACCGCGGAATCGAAGGGCAGGTAGGCGGTATCGGTGACCGCCGTGAACACGCTCTCCCGACCGGCCAGTTCGAATGTGGTGTCGCCGAGCGTGACGTCGACCGCACCGGTCAGCGGCAGCACGATCCACTCACTGTCGCCGGTCCCGAACTCGACCACCTGTCCCCCGTGCAGGGTCAGCACCCGCAGGCTGGAGTATCCCCAACCAGCGGACTCAGGCGTGATCACCAGGTCCCAGATTCCGTCGGCGGTGGACCCGGCCCGCAGGAACACGCCGTCTCGCTCGGTCATCGGACCATCGAGACCGCGGTGTCCACCGCGGCGTCGACGTCGTCGTCGGCCGGATACAGCAAGGTCCGGCCCACCACCAGCCCACGCACCGACGGCAGCGCCAGCGCGGCCCGCCAGGACGCGTACGTCTCCTCCGGGCTGGTAGCCGGGTCCCCACCGAGCAGTAGCGTGGGCAGCGTGGTGGAGTCCATCACCCGCTCCATCTCGTGCACCACAGGCAGCTTCATCCACGTGTAGGCGGACGTGCGGCCCAGAGCGGCGCACACGCCGACGGACTTGATCACCGCGTCCGCCGAGAGGTCATTGCGCACCCTGCCGTCCGCCCGGGACGACCAGAACGGCTCGACCATCGCCGCCAGACCCAGGTCGGACAACTCGTTCACCGCGTTCGCGGTGTGCTCCATCGTGCGGACCGTGCCGGGGTCGTCCAACGCGATCCGGGTGAGCGTCTTACCCCCGTTCAGACCCATCTCCGCGATACCCCTTGCGTCGTAACAGGTGAACCGGTCGTCGAGTTCGAACACCCCGCCCTGCAGGCCACCCCGGTTCATCGACCCGAACACCACCTTGCCCTCCAGCGCACCCAGCAGCAGCAGGTCCTCCAGGATGTCCGGGCTGGCGAGCAGCCCATCCACACCGGGCCTGGACAAAGCTGTCTCCACCCGCTCCAGCAGCTGGATCCGGTTGCCCATGGCCAGCGGCCGGTTTCCGACACCATTGGCCCCACGCGCGGGATGGTCCGCGGCGATGATCATCAACCTGCCGTCGCCGTCAGCCAGGCCTCGCCTGGTCCGAGCGTCAGCGGCACGCCGGATAGCGCCCGGGTCCTGCACCCGGAGGTCGGTCAGCTTGCGGTACCGCTCCGCATTCGTCGCGCCCGAGATACCAACGGATGCCGTCGCCGTGTCAGACACCAGCCACCTCCGCGATCAGCGCCTGCACCTCTTCAGTGGTCGGCATCGCGGTCGAGCACTCCCGACGGGTCGCCACGATCGCGCCCGCGGCGTTCCCGAACCGCAGGATCGTCTCCAGATCCCAACCCGACAGCAACCCGTGACACACGGCTCCACCGAAGCCATCTCCCGCACCAAGCCCGTTGATCACCGACACCGGGGTGGGCGGTACCTCCACCACCGTGTCCCGGGTCATGCCCAATACCCCCTTGGGGCCCTGCTTGACGATCGCCAACTCGACACCCGCGTCCAGCAAAGCCTTCCCGGCTCGCATCGGCTCGGTCTCGCCGACCGCGACCTCGCACTCCTCCTTGTTGCCGATCGCCACCGTCACGTGCGGCAGCGCCCTGGCCACCTCGCGTGAAGCCGTGCCCTGATCCGACCAGAACATCGGTCGGTAGTCCAGATCGAGCACTGTCAATGGGCGCCGCGCCCGGGCCTGCCACGCCGCGTGATGGCCCGAGCGGCTCGGCTCGGCCGACAGGCCGGTGACCGTCGTCCAGAAGATGTCCGCGTCGGCGATGGCCCCCATGTCCAGTTCCTCGGGCTTGATCACCAGATCCGGTGCGATCGGCAACCGGTAGAACAACAACGGGAAATGGTCGGGTGGGTACATCTCGCAGAACGTCACGGGCGTCAGCAGATCGGGCACCTCGGTGATGAACCGGTCGTCCACACCCATCTCACGCAGCGTCCGGTGCACGAACCGACCGAACGCGTCCGGGCCCGTCCGCGAGATCAACGCCGCCCGGCGGCCGTGCCTGGCCGCGGCGATCGCCACGTTTCCCGCACTCCCACCCACCGACTTGCTGAACGTCTCGACGTCCTCCAACCCGACGTTGTCCTGCAACGGGTACAGGTCGACACCGACCCGTCCCATGGTCAACACCTCGAAATGCGAAGCCACTGCCGGTTCCTTCCGTCATCCGCACCCGGGGTCTTGATCGTGCGTCCTGCGGCGCCGATCAGGTGGGGCTGACGGCCGCGTCGCGTGACATCACAACTCTGACCCGTCCAATCACTCGTGTCAAGGATTTGATAGGACATATAGTCATAATCATGTCGAGCCGAGGTGCACTAGGCTTGGCGCACCAGAAACGGGGAGGTCCGATGTCCGCACTCACGGTCGACCTCGACCGCTCCAGCCCGGTCCCCCTTTACTACCAGGTCGCCCAACAGATCGAACACGCGATCAGCGAGGGTCAGCTTTCTCCGGGCGATCGACTGGACAACGAGATCAGCCTCGCCGAGCAGTTCGGATTGTCCCGGCCGACCATGCGTCGCGCCATCCAGGAGCTTGTCGACAAGGGGCTGCTCGTGCGCAAGCGCGGCGTCGGCACGCAGGTGGTGCACGGACAGGTGAGCCGGCCGGTCGAGCTGACCAGCCTGTACGACGATCTGGCCAGCCATCACCTCGCTCCTCGCACGGAGGTGCTCACCAACGAGGTGGTCGGGGCCACCGACGATGTCGCCGCCATGCTGGCGGTCAGGCCCGGGACCCCGGTGCTGCACCTGCGACGACTGCGGTTCGCCCACGACGAGCCACTCGCGATCATGGAGAATCACCTGCCGGAGGACCTGATCCCGGTCGGGGAGATGGATCTGGCCGGTCGGGGGCTCTACCAGCTGATGCGATCGCGCGGCGTGAACATCCGGGTGGCAAAGCAGAAGATCGGCGCCAGGACGGGCACGCCGGAGGAGTGCCAGCTGCTCGGGGAGAAGCGCGGTAGCCCGGTGCTGACGATGGAGCGTGCGGCGCACGACGACTCGGGCCGGGCCGTCGAGTGGGGCCGGCACGCCTACCGCGCGAGCCAGTACTCGTTCGAGGTCACCCTGGTCGAGCACTGACCCTTGGTCCGGCCGCGACTGCGGGGGGACTCCGGTGACGATGGATGCGCCCGTCGGTCGGGTGCGCGATGAAATGGAGGATTTCGTGGCATCGACGCTGACCGCGGCTCCCGACAGGCCCATGCTGATCGGTGGTGAATGGGTCGCCGGAGTGGATGGGATATGGACCGACGTGCTGTCCCCCGGGCGCCGGGGCACGGTGCTGGCGCGGGTCCCGGAGGGCACCGCGGCGGACGCCGACCGGGCGGTGCGGGCCGCGCGCGCCGCGTTCCCGGCGTGGCGGGCGCTGCACTTCAAGGACCGGCAGCAGATCCTGCTGCGGATCGCCGACGCCATCGAGGCCCGCGCGGAGGAACTGGCCGTGCTCACCGCGGCCGACACCGGCAACGCGTTACGCACCCAGGCCCGGCCGGAGTCACAGGCCCTGGTCAGCCTGTTCCGCTACTTCGGTGGGGTCGCCGGCGAGTTCAAGGGCACCGTGCTTCCCGCCGGCGACGATCAGCTGCAGTACACCCGCCGGGAGCCGCTGGGCGTGGTCGCCGGCATCCTGCCGTGGAACTCGCCGCTGATGATCGCCGGCATGAAGACCCCTGCGGCGTTGGCCGCCGGGAACACGATGGTCCTCAAGACCGCCGAGGACGCGCCGCTGACCATCCTGCTGATGGCCGAGATCTGCTCGGAATTCCTGCCGCCGGGGGTGCTGAACGTGGTGACGGGGAAGGGGTCGGTGATCGGCGAGGCGCTGCTGGTGCACCCCGATGTGGACAAGGTCTCGTTCACCGGATCCACCGGGGTGGGCAGGCACGTCGCACAGACCGCCGGCCAGCGGTTGGCGCACGTGTCGTTGGAGTTGGGCGGCAAGAGCCCGAACATCGTGTTCGCCGATGCCGCCGCCCCCGGCTCGATCGACGCGACGGCCGCGGGGGTGCTGCTGGCCATGCGTTTCACCCGGCAGGGCCAGTCCTGCACCGCCGGATCCCGGCTGTTCGTGCACGCCGACGTCTACGACACCTTTATGTCCGCGCTGGTCGAGAAGGTGTCCGCGCTGCGCGTGGGGGACCCGTTGGACGAGGCATCCGACATGGGCTCCATCATCAACGCCAAGCAGTACGAGTCTGTGCTCGGCTACATCCGCGACGGCAAGGCCCAGCCCGGGGTGGATGTCGCGCTGGATGGCACTGCACTGAACCTGTCCGGGCTGGACGGGTACTACACCGGCCCCACCATTCTCGGCGCCGTCCGCAACGACTGGCGGATCGCCCAGGAGGAGATCTTCGGCCCGGTGTTGGTGGCCATCCCCTGGCGGGATCGGGACGAGGTGATCGCGATGGCCAACGACTCGCACTACGGGCTCGGCGCCTACATCTGGACGAACGACCTGACCGACGCGCTGGACACCGCGCACCGTGTGGAATCCGGCTGGGTGCAGGTCAACCAGGGCGGCGGGCAGGTCATCGGCCAGTCCTACGGCGGTTACAAGACCAGCGGCATCGGCCGCGAGTTCTCCATCGAGGGAGCCCTGGAGTCGTTCACCCAGATCAAGCAGATCAACGTCAAGCTCGGCTGAGCCTCTTCAACCCACCCACCCACCAACACCGTCTTTTCGACCCGGAGGAGCAGCCCGTGAACGACGGTCCCCTGTCCGACATCATTGTCGTGGACCTCACCCGGGCCCTGGCCGGGCCGCACGCCGCGATGATGCTCGCCGATCTCGGTGCCCGAGTGATCAAGGTGGAGACCCCCGTCGGCGGCGACGACACCCGCGGCTGGGGACCACCGTTCGTGGCCCGCACAAACGACGGCCTATCCACGGAAGTCCCTCCTGCGGAGGGCATCTCGACCTACTTTCTGTCCTGCAACCGCAACAAGCAGTCGATCACGCTGGACCTCAAGAGCGAAACCGGCCGGGGTGCACTGACCGAACTGGTCCGCCGCGCCGACGTGCTACTGGAGAACTACCGGCCCGGCGTCCTCGATAGGCTCGGCTTCCCGCTGACCCGGCTGACCCAACTCAACCCCGGCCTGGTCGTTCTGTCCATCTCCGGGTTCGGGCACGACGGCCCGCAGGGCGGCCGTCCCGGCTACGACCAGATCGCCCAGGGCGAAGCAGGTCTCATGTCGATGACCGGTCCCGACCCGGACACCCCTACCAAGGCCGGCGTGCCCATCGCCGACCTGCTGGCCGGCATGTACGGGGCGTTCGGCGTGGTCGCCAAGCTCAACGAGCGGTCCCGGACCGGGCGCGGCGGTCTGGTCCGCACCTCGCTGCTGGCCGGCGTCGTCGGCGTGCATGCCTTCCAGGGCACCCGATGGACTGTCGCTGGGCAGGTGCCGAAAGCCGAAGGGCCACACCACCCGTCGATCTGCCCCTATGGCCTGTTCCACGCCGGTGACGGCACCGTACAAATCGCCGTCGGCTCCGAAGGACTCTGGCAACGGTTCGCAGCGGCGTTCGGACTGCCGGCCGATGCGCCCGGGTTCGCCACCAACGCCGACCGGGTACAGAACGGACCGGCGGTCCGCGCCGCCATCGAACGGGCGTTCTCCGCTCACAAGACCGCGGAGCTGCTGGTCAGGCTCGCCGAGATCGGCGTGCCCAGCGGCGAGGTCAAGAACCTCCAGCAGGTGTACGACTGGGATCAGACCCGATCCCAGGGGCTGCTCATCGACGTCGAGCACCCGGTCCTCGGGCCTATCCAGCTGCCCGGACCCCCGCTGCGTTTCTTCGACGGTGCCGGCGACGAATGGCACCGCCAACACACCGCTCCCCCGCTGCTCGGCCAGCACACCGACGAGGTGCTGGCCTGGCTTGCCGAGCCGCAGGGCTGACCGCCGGCCCGTTTGCCACATTCCGCCCTCGGATCGCCGAAAACCGGACCGGATGTGGCAAATCGGTGTGGGGCGGGCGAGGCCGGACGACCAGGACCGGCGGGGTGAACCAGGCGGGCGGGCGGGGCCGGGACGATCAGGACGTGTAGTGGAACGGCTGCTCGTCGGCGGCGCACACGGTGCCCGGCGCCGGGGTCTGCAGGTCGATCAGGTAACGCGGTCGCCACTGATCGATGCACGTGCTGGGGTCGGTGGAGCTGACGTGCCCGTAGCCGTCGAGGGTGAGCAACACCGCGTTGCCGAGCAGACTCTCGGAGCGCACGGCATTGTCGTAGCCCGTGTTCGGGTCGTACCGGGTGCCGATCAGCAGGATGGGGACTGATGTCTCGGCATTCCACGGCCCCGTGTACCGGTCGTCGCTGTGGCCCGGCCAGTTCGATGCGCAGGGCGCCCACAGCCACCAGCCCTGGATCGCGCCGGACATCGTGCTGCCCTCGGCCAGGTCGCCGATCACCGTCGGCCAATCGGAGACCGGCCTGCTCGCCGGGCCGTCCAGGCACGAGATCGACGCGGACTTCGTCGATTCCGCCCACGCCTTGGGTTTCCGCCACCGGTAGGCCGTCGAGGCCAGCGCCGATCCGTCACCCTCGACGGCAGCCTCCA
>CAYZBB010000083.1:8849-28797 GCA_964476495.1 uncultured Actinomycetes bacterium
CCGACGCGACCGAGCCACCCGTCGGCGGCGTCGAGGACGGTGATGACGCCGACTGGCCCGAGCCGGTGCCGCATGCGACCGCGACCAGGGCTACCACGGCAACACTCGCGACCACGGACACCTGGGAACGCAGTCGCAACGGACCCCTCCCCGGAGATCGACCTGCCGTCCGACCCCGATTGAGACCCTCGGGCCCGACATCGAGCCGTCGGCCGTCCGCGTTCATCGGCATCTCCAGGTGCGAGGGTCAGGGTTCGGATGCAACGCACGGGACCATGTCAGCTCGTCGGCGTGACAGTCGGGGACTCCGACGGCTGGCCAGCCCGTGGTGAGACGACGTAGATCTGGTCCAGCACGTCGAGCGTGATGGCGTTGGCGGTGGGATGCATGGTGGCGACATCGACGGTCATGTTCGTCCACACCACCAGGGTCACGCCATTGGCGGCGTCGGCGACCATCGACGAGTTGTAGCCAGCGGTCTCACCGCCGTGGAGATGGATGGTGTTCGATCCCCAGCTGAGCCGGTTGATGCCGTAGCCGTACCACAGGCCCTGGGGCTTGTCCGGGTCCTCCGGCTGGGGGCTGTCGAGCCAGATCTGCTGGTACTCCGGGTTCAGCACCCGTCCACCCACAAGGGCTTTCATCCAGGTGACGAGATCGGCCGCGGTGGAGGTGACGCCGCCGGCCGCGAAGGAGAAGGAGTGGTTGACGTCGGTGTAGTCGGTAGGTGCCCAGGTGCCGTCCTTGGCCGCGGTGATCTGCTCGGGTGTGTACATCGGCTCTCCCGTGAGCGCGACCGAGGAGCTGCCGTAGAGGTATCCGTGCGAGGACGGATCGTTGAGGGTGTTGTCGGTTCCGGCCGGAAGCTGGGTGCTCGACATGCCCAGCGGCCCGAAGAGTCGATCCTGCAATGCCTGTGCCAGGGGCCGGCCGTCGACCTTCTCGGCGATCAGGCCGAGCAGCACGTAGTTGGTGTTGTCGTACTCGAACTGCGCGCCGGGGGCGAAGTTGGCGGGTTCGGCGAACGCGATGTCGAGCAGTTCCTGGGGAGTCCACGCCTTCGTCGGGTCGTCATCCAGGCTCGTCGCGATCAGCGGGGAGTTCGTGTAGTTGTACAGCCCGCTGCGCATCTCGAGCAGTTGGGCCACGGTGATCCGGTCACCATCGGGCACTCCCGGCACATACTTCGAGACCGGGTCGTCGAGTGCCAGCTTGCCCTCCTGCGCAAGTTGCAGGATGACGGCGGCGGTCATCGTCTTGGTGTTGGACGCAATGCGGAAATGGGTCTGGGCGGTGGGGAGCACCTGTGCGCCCCGTTCGGCGGTGCCGGACGCCACGGTGAAGTCGCCCTGGGGCGTGCTCAGCGCGACGATCGCGCCGGGGATCAGCTGATCCTTGATCGTCCGGTCCAGCATCGCCTGCAGCGCGTCCTGGTCGATCTGTTTGAGCCCGGCCACGGCCGTCGCGCTCGGCGTCGACGTCGGGGCTCCGGTCGACGCACCGCAGGCCGAAACGACCAGCAGCACGACGGCGGCGCCGATCAGCGAACGTGCTCCTGAGCGCAACATCTCGTGATTCCTCCCGTCATCCGGTGGTGAAGGTCAGGTCGATCGAAGCCGTGCAGGATGCGTCGACCGGCTTGGTGGGATCGGCCAGAAAGGCGTCCATGACGGCGGGGGCACAGTCCGACTTGCCGTACACGGAGTGGCCGGTGAACGGAAACCGCACGACCTGGCCGGCGGACAGTCCCGGGGTCACCAGGTCGACCCACTCCGGAGCCGTGGCCGCGTCGAAGTCGCCCTCCATGATCAGCACCGGCACATCGCTGACCACCGGGTCCATCATCGACGGGTCGGCCGGATCCAGGTCCAGGACCGGGCATTCGGTGAACAGCCGGCCCTGCTTGGGCTGGATCTTCAGCACCTGGTCCGGGAACTGCGGCAGCAACGATCTCGACCGGGTGAGGGTGGCCTCCTCGGTGGTGAGGTCGGCGGACTCGGAGCAGAAGACGTCGAACGCCAGGCCGTGGCCACCCACTCCGACGATCGGCTCGGGGGTCATGAACTCGATGGTGGCAGCGACGACGGCGTCGTAGTTGCCGGCGGCCGCCTCGGCGATCATCTTCGGCAGGCCCGAGGCGTCATGCCGCTCGGTGGTCATGATGATGGCGTAGGCGAGAACGAATCCGTCGATATTGACCGTCAGTGGCGCGCCGGCCTGGTCGGTGGTTTCGACGATCGCGGGCGTTTCGGTCAGCCGGTTCACCGTGTCGTAGAAGTCGGTCTCGAGGTTCGGATAGGCCGCCGCACAGGCCGGTTGGGCGGCGCAGGCGGCGAAGATCGCCTTGAACGAGCTGGCCGGGGCCGACCACCAGTTCTCGACGATGTTGAAGTTCGGCGGCGACACCGAATCCAGAACTACAGTGCGAACGCCCTCCGGATAGTCCCGCAGCAGCACCGACGCCAGCTTCGTGCCGTAGGAGACGCCGTAGACGTCCCAGGCGTCGATGCCCAGCGCCACCCGCAGATCGGCGATGTCGGCGGCGTTCTCCGCCGTGTTGTACGCCGAGAGGTCGACACCGGTCGCGGCCCAGCGGTCACGGCACTGTTGCACCACCGCAACATCTTTCGTCGTGGTGTCCGGCGACGAGAAGGGCAGGCTGACCGCGTCGTTCCCGAAGTTGTCGAAGTCAGGGCAATTCAGCAGCGGGTCGGCGTGCCAGGTGCCCCGCTGGTCGACGAAGTACACATCGCGGTCGGCGTTCACCCCCTGCTTGAGCATCCCGGCGTAGCTGATCGACCCGGCCCCGCCGGGGCCACCGTCCAGCACCACCAGCGGATCGGCCGCCGATGTCGCCGACATCGCCGGCGCCTTCGCGACGAAGACCTTGATCGTCCGCCCGTCCGGTTGGTTCCGGTTCTCCGGAACGGTCAGGTAGCCGCAGGTCATCGTCGCCGGGAAGTCGAAGGTGGGCAGGCCCGGCAGGTTCGGGGACGGACACGCGACGGTCTCGAACGCGGCCGCCCGGGCCGGCGAACCCGATGCGGACGCCGGCGGCGTCGCGCCATCGCCGGCCGGCGCCGACGCGGACCCCGCCGGATCGCTCACCGCGGCACCCGAGGGCGTCGTGGTCGGCGAGGTGCCCGAGGACCCGCCGCATGCCGTCACAGCCAGGGCGAGAGCACAGGCCAGCGGGACGATCGCACGGCCGCGCCGTCCGGAACGGCGCCGATGCTGGATGGTCATGGCTTGTCCTCCTTCTCGGTCGGGCCGGACGCGACGTCGGCGTGCAAGAGCCGCCGGGCCCGGCCGACCCAGTCCGGGTCGACGATCTCATCCCCGTCGCGAATCGACGACGGATCGAAATCCTGGTCGAAACAATTGATCTCGCCCTCGAGGCCGTCCGGGTCGGTGAACCGCAGGGACAGCATCGGCCCCAGTGGCCTGATGTCCCCGCTGGAGGCGCCGACCGCGAGCAGGCGGTCACGGATGGCGTGCAGGGCGGCCCGGTCGGGAACCGAGAATCCCACGTGGTCGAGCCGGCCACGGTGGAACATCGCCGCGGCCAGGCCGTGGTTGCTCGGGTCGTAGCCGGCCAGCTCGAACACCTGCAGCATGGCGGCGCCGGCCCCGTCACCGACCATCAGGACAGCCTCGCGGGCGTGCCCCGGACCGGTGCCGAACACCACCGTCGTCTGCAGCCCGATGACGTCCTCGTAGAAAGCGCGGAATCGGTCGAGGTCGGCCGTGACAACCGCAACGTGGCTGACGCCGCTCGGAACGATCGGGTTCGGGTCCGTGCCCACACCCGAATGGCGTTCACCCCGACGGAACGAATTGTTCCGTCGGGTCGACCTCGGTGCGGACCGTCCAGGTCGGCGCCGTCCCCGGCGCGGGCAGGTAGATGCAGTGCCGGCCGGTGCGCACCGCGTCCTCCAGGTGGGCGCCGAGCAGCGGGGCCTGGCGTTCGATGGCCGCGATGGTCCGCCGCAGGCTACGCACCACGTTGACCCGTGCCCGCTCGGCGTCGGAGCCGGTGGGCCGATCCCGGCCGCCGATCCCGACCGCGCGGCGCAGCTCCCGCAGCAGCGCCTCCATCTCCACGTGGGCCCGCTCGGCGCGGACCACATCGTGGGCGGCATCAGCGTCGTCGACCTCGGCCTGCAGCAGGTGCAGGCGCGTGCGGTACTCGCGTTTGGCCCTGGCGTCCAGGCTCGGGCCCAGCTCGTTGGCGACGGGACCGTCGACGGCCCCGGCCAACTCGACGGCCGCGACCTCCACCCGCGGCGTCCGGAGCAGCCGGGCCAGCTGGCTCGGCCCGTTGCCGTGGGCCAGCCTGGCCTCCCCCCAGGGTGTGCTCAACAGCCAACTCGATCCGTCCCGCCGCATCGATGCCGGCGGCCCCGGCTCGGCGTCGAGCGGTGCGCTGCCGGACCCGGTGACAACCGGCCGACGAACCCCGACAGCGGTTGCGAGGGTGTCGGCCTCGGTGCGCAAGGCGTCCGGCGCCTCGTCGACCCGTCCGTCGCCGGCCCGTTCGACGGCGTCGGCGAGGTGGTCGAGGCAGTGCACGAGCAGCGGCGGCGACGGCATCGACCGGGCGAGCGCCACCGCGTCGCGGGCATGACCGACGGCCGCCGGTGGGTTGCCGTCGAGCCCCGCCAACCTGGCGAGCACGTCGTCGACCGGCAGTCCGGCGCTGTGCCCGCCACCGACGTTGAGCAGGCCGCGGTAGGGCAGCAGCGCCCGGTAGGCGGTCGCGGCGTAGGCGCTCGCTCCGCACCTGGCCACGAGGTCGCCGAACTCGCGCAGCAGATGGTCGCCGGTCCACGACCGGAGCAGCTGCTCGGGGGCAGAACCGAAGCGGTGCAACACCTCCTGCACACTCGACGGATCGCCGAACAGTTGTGCACCGTAACCCTTCTGCACCTGGAACACCGGCGACGGCACGTTCCCCAGCAGGTCCATGGTGATCCGATGGATTTCCTCGGCGCGCGGGTCGGGACGGCCGTAGAGGTCGAACAGCATGAGCCGGTGCAACGCCTCGCAACCGAGCACGACCACCGGTTCGACCCGACCCGTGCCGATCCGGACGGCCTCCTCGATGGATGTCCTGGCCGCGATCAAACTGCCGCTCAGGGCGAGCAGCGTGGTGCGCTGCACCAGGGTGATGTATCGCCACCACGGCGACGGCAACAACCCGGCCAGCACCTCGGCGCGCCCGAGAGCCTGCCCGGCGGAACCGATCTCGCCCTTGTTCAGCAGCAGTCCGGCGCGTCGCTGGTGGCCGGAGATCGTCAGGTCCGACCGGCCGGCCCGCTCGGCGAGATGCACGGCCTCTTCCGCCGCGACCATGCCGGCAGCCAGCGCCTCGGGACTGGTCGCCGGCCTGATCTGGTCGAGCAGCAGTTCGGCGACCAGAACCGGATCGCCGATGGTTCGGGCCAGCGCGACGGCCTCCGCCGACCATCCGGCGACCCGCTCGGTGGCCTCGATATCCGCACCGCCGACAATGGTGAGCCGGCCGAGCAGTCTCGCCCGCAGACGCAACTCGTCGGCCGGCAGGGCGTCGAGCGCGTCCTCGAGCCGGCGCACCCGGGCCAGGTCGGGCACGAACGCGGTGGCCCACAGATTGGCACCGATCTCCGCGCGGGCCCGGGTCGGCGGGTCGGCCGATCCGTGCGCGAACTCCGCAGCCTCCTGGTACAGGCCGAGCGACGGCTCGAGATCGCCGAGCCAGCTGAGGATGTCGGCAAGGTCGAGGGTGACGTTGGCGCGCAGGTCTGGGCGGTCCGGGCACCGGTCGGTCGCGTCGCGAGCCTCTCGGAGGAGTCCGGCGGCCTGCGCCTGCCGTCCCGCCGTGACCAGTTCGGCGGCGACGGCCCGGGCCCGGTCCACCGCATCCGCCGCATCGGCCGCGGCGCGCAGCCGGTGCGAGGTCGCCGCGGCGCGCCCGTTCAGGTCGTCGACCGCCTGCCACGCCGCGGACAACCTGCGGTGCAGCTCCCGGAGATCGCCGGGATCGTCCAGGCGCGCAGCGGCCTCGGCGAACAGGGCGTGGTGGAACCGCACGCCGGCCGGCGAGACCTCGTCGAGCACGCCTCCGCGCACGGCCGGGTCGAGCCGGCCCGGCAGCACGTCCGCCGGACACGAGCAGGCGTCGGCGAGGACGGACAGCGGTGTGCCCGGGCCGGCGACCGCGGCGGCGGCCAATGCCGATCGGATCTGCGGGTCGAACCGGTCGAGCGAACGTCGGAGGATCTCGCCGATCACCACGCTGCCGTCCGGGGAGCGCAGCAGTTCCTGGACAAGCAGCGGGTTCCCGCCGGTACGCGCGTGCAGGTCGGCGGCGTCCACCGGATCCGGTGACTCCTGCTCGGCCAGCCTGCGCACCGCCTCCACGTCCAGGCCGCCGAGCCGGATCAACCGGGCAACCCGCCGCAGCCCGTCCTGCGCGACCGTCCCCGGCTCGTCGTCCCGGCTGGTCGTGACCAGGGCGACCGCCGCGTCCCCGAGCGCCCGCGGCAGCCGTTCCAGGACCCAGATCGCGGTCGGGTCGGCCCAGTGCAGGTCCTCAAGGATGACCACGGCCGGCGCACACGACGCGAGCGCGTCGGCCAGCGTCTCGAGCTGCTCCCATCGGCGCTCCTCGGCGGGTAACGACGGGTCGCCGTCCGGGGTGACGCCGAGTGCCCGATACACGCCCCGCCAGAGGTCCATCGGGCGGGGCGAGCGGGCGTCGGCCTCCCCCCGGAGCACCCGCATCCCTGCCGCTCGCGCGAGGAGAGCGGCCTCATCGGCCAGGCGCGTCTTACCGATGCCCGGTTCGCCGGCGAGCAGGGCGATCGCCGGTCGACCGCTCCGGACCGCCTCGAGCAAATGCCGCAGCACGGCCAGCTCGCGGGAACGTCCGAGCAGGACGCCGACGGGGGCGGTTCGGTGCACCGTCATCGGCCTCACCACCCGGGTCCGTCGTCGGCACGTCGCCGTGCCGAGTCGGCGACCTGCGGCCAATAGTGTCGGGTGCGGCTGCGCCGGGCAACGGGCACACGGTCGGACCGGCGGATGCCGGCCTGCCCGCGATGGGTGGTTCGGAGCACCGCGCCTACGGGTAGGATCGACCGGTTGCCTCGGCGAGGGCGACCCGGGAGACCGGGTGGGCCGTGATCGACGCGGTGGGAGTACTCCCGCGCGCCGCGCGGTCCGAGTCCCGCCGCGGTCGCGCACCGGAATCAGCCAAGCAAGGAGTCTGAAGTGTCCGAGGTTCGCCTCATCGCCGAGACCCGCACCGAGTTCGGCAAGGGCGGCGCCCGCCGCATCCGCCGGGCCGGCAAGGTGCCCGCCGTCCTGTACGGCCACGGCACCGAGCCCCGCCACCTGTCCCTGTCCGCCCGGGAATTCGCGCACGCCGTCAAGGGCGGGGCGAACACCGTGCTCACCCTGCAGCTTGACGGTGGCGACGAGCTGGCACTGCCCAAGGCGGTCACCCGGCACCCGCTGCGCGACTACATCGAGCACGTCGACCTGCTGCTGATCCGCCGCGGCGAGAAGGTCACCGTCGAGGTGCCGGTGGTCATCGAGGGCGAGGCCGCGTCCGGCACCCTGGTCCTCAACGACCTGACCACGCTGTCCGTCGAGGTCGAGGCACTGAGCATTCCGGACGGCCTGACCGTCGACCTGACCGACGCCGAGGCCGGCACCCAGATCCTGGCCCGTGACGTGCCGCTGCCGGCCGGGGCGACGCTGGTCACCGACCCGGAGGCCCTGGTGGTGTCGGTGCAGACCGCGCCGACCGCCGAGCAGCTCGAGGGCGAGACCGAGGGCGCCGAGGCCGACGCCGGTGTACGTGAGGAACCGCAGGCCGAGTCCGAAGCCTGATCGTGGCGGCCCCCAGTAGCGTGAGCGGGCCGTTCCTCGTCGTTGGGCTTGGCAATCCTGGCAAGCAGTACGCCGGCAACCGGCACAACGTGGGCGCGATGGTCGCCGACGTGCTGGCCGCCCGGCTCGGTTCGGGTTTCAGGTCACACAAGGCCGGCGCCGATGTCGTCGAAGGACGGCTCGGCGCCCGCCGCGTGATCCTGGCCAAGCCCCGGTCGTACATGAACCTGAGCGGCGGCGCCGCCGCCGGGCTCGCGAAGTTCTTCTCGATCGAGCCTGCCCGGCTGATCGCAGTGCACGACGAGCTGGATCTGCCGCCCTCGACCATCCGGGTCAAGCTCGGCGGCGGCGAGGGCGGGCACAACGGACTGCGTTCCATCTCCGCGAGCCTGGGCACCAGGGACTACCTGCGGGTTCGGTTCGGCATCGGTCGGCCGCCGGGGCGCATGGACCCGGCCGACTTCGTGCTTCGGGACTTCTCCGCGGCCGAACGCAAGCAACTCGGGGTCGACCTGGAGCACGCCGCGGACGCCGTGGAGATGCTGGTCGAGGAGGGCCTGGAGGCCACCCAGAACCGCCTGCACGCGTCCTGATCCCGCGCGCCCCGATCCCTCGTGCGCCTGATCCTTGCGTGCCGCGATCCTTCCGGAAGGAGGGAGGGGTCAACGCGAGAGGGGGGAAGCGAGGGTCGGCTCGGGCGCGGTGATCAACCGGGCCGCCGCGGCTCGCCGCAGCTTGCCGGACGGAGTCTTGGGCAGGCTCCCCACCGGTAGCACCGACACTGCCGCCGGCCGGGCTCCGATCTGAGCGGTGATCGCAGATCGCACGTCGTGCCCGATCCTTTCTGCTGTGGCGGGGTCGGACGCCGACCTGGACTCCACCGCGACGGCGAACGACTCCCGGCCGCTCGGGGTGGTCCAGCGGACCGCGACAGCATTCCCGGCGCGCACGCCGTCCACGGTCTGCGCGGCCCGCTCGATGTCGGTCGGGTAGATGTTCCGGCCACCCATGATGATCACGTCCTTGACCCGGCCGCAGACCACCACTTCGCCATCGACCAGGTAACCGAGATCACCGGTGTCCAGCCAACCTTCGGCATCCTGGGTGGGCACCGGCCCGTCCATCGTCAGGTACGTCTCGGTCACGCACTCGCCGCGCAGGTGCAGCACACCCACCTCGCGGTCGGCCAGCCAACCGCCGTGCACACCTCGGACCCGGACCTCGATGCCACTCAGCGGCGGGCCGAGCACCGGAAAACTGCGCCCGCCGGACGCCGGCACCGCTCGGCGATCCACCTCGAGTGCGGCGGCGTCGATGGTGTCGACCTTCAGCGGGGTTCCCCAGGGGTGGAACGACACCGCGAGCGATGCCTCCGCCATCCCGTACGCGGGGACCACCGCGGTCGACGGCAGTCCGAACGGTGCACCGGCGGCCAGGAACGCGCGGACCGCGTCCACATCGATCGGCTCCGCACCGTTCAGGGCGAACCGCATGCTCGTCAGGTCCAGCCCGAGTTCCCGGTCGGCCGCCCGGGCAAGCACCCGCGCGGTCAGTGCGAACGCGAAATTGGGTGCCGCAGTGATGGTTCCGCGGTACTTGCTGATCAGCGTGGGCCAGATCAGCGGTGCGGCCAGGAAATCGGACGGGGTGACGGTGACCAGCTCGACACCCCGGCACATCGGCAGGGTCAGGAAGCCGACCATGCCCATGTCGTGGAACAACGGCAGCCAGGAGATCATCACCTCGCCCGGCCTGATGTCCGCGGCGGCACACATCGACTCGATGTTCGCCCACAGGTTCCGGTGCGTGATCCGGACGGCCTTCGGCGTGGCCGTCGACCCCGACGTCAGCTGCAGCAGCGCCGGCAGGTCCTCGCCGATCTCGACATCGGGGGCCGAGCCGCCAGGTTCGGCGACCAACTGGTCGACGCTGAACGCCGCCACTCCGGAACCATCCAGCAGCTCGAGGAACTCGGTGAACGGGTCGCCCAGGACGGCCGCCTTTGCCCCGACCAGGTTGAGAACCGACGCGGTGTCCGCCGCGTACGTCACCAGGTTCGTGCGGGCGGTCGGCTGGTGCAGCATTGTCACCGAGGCACCGGCCAGCCAGGCGGCCTGTGCGACCGGCGCCACCTCGTACGGATTGGCCGCCAGCACGGCGACCGCGTCCCCGGGGCCCACCCCATGCGAGGCCAGCACCCGTGCGCCGGCGCAGGCCTTGGCATGCACGTCGCCCCAGCTGGTGCGGACCGGCGTTCGCGGCTCGCCCGTGGTCATGCCGGTGCTGCCCTGCGCCGCGATGCACAGGGCGTCGGAGAACGCGCTCATGGCGACCACGGTAGGCCACCGGGCGGCGTCGATCGGCGAAGGTTAGGGCGTGCTGCCCCGCTGTCTTCGATTCGTGGACCCGCCCGACCGCGGCCCCCCTCCCCGGGGCCGGGCAGCCTGAACGCGAACGCGGATCGTCAGCGACGCTAACGTTGTCGACGCTAACGCTGGACACCGGACTGCCCGTGACCGGGACAGGCCGCGTGGCCGGTCGCCTACGCTGGACCGGCTATGGCGCATCTGTTGGGGGCCGAGGCCCTGCACCTCGAATACCCCGCGAAGGTCGTCTTCGATTCCGTTTCGCTGGGCGTGGATGAGGGCGACCGGATCGGCATCGTCGGCCGCAACGGCGACGGTAAGTCCAGCCTGCTGGCGATGCTGGCCGGGCGGTTGGAGCCACATGGGGGCCGGGTGACCGTCCGCGGCGGCGTCACCATCGGCGTGCTGGACCAGGGGGACACCCTGGACGACGCGGACACCGTCGGGCACGCCGTGGTCGGCGACGCACCCGAGCACGAGTGGGCGGGTGACCCGCGGGTCCGCGAGATCATCGGCGGCCTGCTCGCCGACCTGGACTGGTCGGCGCGGCTGGGCAGCCTGTCGGGCGGGCAACGGCGTCGGGTCGCCCTGGCCGGGTTGCTGGCCGGCGACCACGACGTGATCGCGCTGGACGAGCCGACCAACCACCTGGACGTCGAGGCGATCGCCTGGCTGGCCGGGCACCTGCGGCGGCGCTGGTCGGCGACCGGCGGCGGGCTGCTGGTCGTCACGCACGACCGCTGGTTCCTGGACGAGGTGTGCACCACCACGTGGGAGGTGCACGACCGGATCGTGGAACCGTTCGACGGCGGGTACGCCGCGTACATCCTGCAGCGGGTCGAACGGGACCGGCAGGCCGCGGCCATCGAGTCGCGCCGGCAGAACCTGGCCCGCAAGGAGCTGGCCTGGCTGCGCCGCGGCGCACCGGCCCGGACGTCCAAACCGAAGTTCCGCATCGAGGCGGCCAACTCGCTGATCGCCGACGTGCCGGAGATCCGGGACAGGGTTCAGTTGCAGTCGCTGGCCGTGACCCGGCTCGGCAAGGATGTCGTCGACCTGCAGGACGCCTCGGTGGCCTACGACGGATCCGAGGTGCTGCACGGCATCCGGTGGCATCTGGCTCCCGGCGAGCGCACCGGCATTCTCGGCGTCAACGGCGCCGGCAAGTCCACCTTGCTCGGCCTGATCGCCGGCACGGTCGCACCGACGACGGGCAGAGTCAAACGTGGCAGCACCGTCAAGGTCGCCACCCTTACCCAGCGGATGGACGAGCTCGACGAGCACCTGGCGGATCCGGTGCGGATCGTCATCTCCCGGCTGCGCACCAACTACACCGTCGGCAGCGGCTCGAAGGCGCAGGAGCTCACTCCGGGGCAGCTGCTGGAGCGGTTGGGTTTCGCGGCCGGGCAGCTGTCCACGCCGGTGAAGGACCTGTCCGGCGGCCAACGACGCCGCCTGCAGTTGCTGCTGATCCTGCTCGGCCAGCCCAACGTGCTGATCCTGGACGAGCCGACGAACGACCTGGACACCGACATGCTCGCCGCGCTGGAGGACCTGCTGGACTCGTGGGCCGGCACGCTGATCGTGGTCTCGCACGACCGTTACTTCGTCGAGCGGGTCACCGACCAGCAGCACGCGATCTTCGACGGTCGGTTGCGGCACCTGCCCGGCGGGGTCGACGAATATCTGCGGCTGCGGGCGGCCCAGTCAGCGGTCTCGTCCGCCGCCCAGTCCGATTCGCCGGCGGCATCAGGGGCCGCCGCGCCGGACGTACTCTCCGGGGCCGAACTGCGGGCCGCTCAGAAGGAGCTCGCCGCCATCGAACGGCGGCTGGCTCGGCTCGCCGAGCAGATCGATGCCCGGCGCGTCGCGCTCGCCGACCACGACCATGCCGATTACCTCGGCCTGAACGAGAAGATGGCGGCCATCGGCGAACTCGAGCGCGAGGTCGAGGACCTGGAAGAGCAGTGGCTGGAGCGCAGCGACCGGCTGCCGTAGGCCGAACGGCCGCTCCTTCCCGCTCAGCGGGCACATCCAGCCACTCGACCCGGCCGGGCCGGACTCGGATGGACCGATCAGCCACGCCCTCCCGACGGGAGCACTCGGGCCCCCGGCACCGGTCCGGCCGCGACCCGGACCGACCGGCATGTGCCGGATCCGGCGAGTTCGGCCGCCACCGCCCCGGCCGATTCCGCGTCCGCGCACAGGAAAGCCACCGTCGGGCCGGACCCGGACACGATGCCGCCCAGCGCGCCCGCCTCCTCGCCGGCGCGCAGCGTCCGGCGAAGCCCGGGCTGCAGCGAGATCGCCGCGGTCTGCAGGTCGTTGCCCAGCTGGGCGGCCACCTTGGCCGGGTCGCCGCCGGCCAGCGCCGCCAGCATGGTGTCGACCGGCTTGACCCGGGCCGGTGTGCCCTGTGCCCGAAGGCGGTCCAGCTCGGCGAACACCGCGGGGGTGGACAGTCCCTGTTCCGCGAACGCCAGTACCCAGTGCAGCCGCGCCCTGGTCATCACCGGGGACAGCAGGTCGCCCCGCCCGGTGCCGAGGGCCGTGCCGCCGGCCAGCGCGAACGGCACGTCGGCGCCGATGTCCCTGGCGATCTCGGTCAGGTTCCGCCGGTCGACGTCCAGCCCCCAGAGGGCGGCGCAGCCGACCAGGGCGCCGGCGGCGTCGGCGCTGCCGCCGGCCATTCCCCCGGCGACCGGGATCTGCTTGTCGATGTCGATGGCGACCGGTCCGCCGGATCCGGTGCGGGTGGCGAGGAGCCGGGCCGCCACACCCGCCAGGTTCTTCGCCCCGACCGGGACACCGTCCGGCGGTGTGGTGCGCACGGCGGAGCGGGCTGCGGAGGCCACGGTGAGCTCGTCGGCGAGATCGACCGCATGGAAGACGGTCACCAGGTCGTGATAGCCGTCGTCCCGCACGTCCCCGACGGCCAGGTAGAGGTTGATCTTGGCCGGGGCCCGGACCCGGACGGACGGGCCGGTCGGCGGCCCGGACAGCGACATGATCATTCGTGGGCGGCCGCGTCGATGAGCTCACGGGCGGCGGCGATCCGGGCGAACTCGGTCACGCCGAGCACCTCACCCCGGTCGGAGGGATCGACGCCGGCGTCGAGGAGGATCTGCTCGGCGAAGGCCGGGCTGCCCGCCCAGTCGGCCAGGGCCGCCCGCAGGGTCTTGCGGCGCTGGGCGAACGCGGCCTCGACCACGGCGAACACCGCGGACCGATCCCCGTGCGGCACCGCGGGCGCCCGGTCGAAGGCGACCAGCGCCGAATCGACGCCGGGCACCGGCCAGAACACGGTGCGGCTGATCGAACCGGCCCGGGACGCCCGGCCGTACCAGGCAAGTTTGACGCTGGGCGCCCCGTACGTCCTCGACCCAGGCTCGGCAACCAGCCGGTCGGCCACCTCGGCCTGCACCATCACCAGTGCCCGACGCAACGTCGGCACCTCTGCGAGCAGGTGCAGGAGCACCGGCACCGCGACGTTGTACGGCAGGTTCGCGACCAGCGCGGTGGGGTCGGCCGGGGCGACCCGATCCGGGTCGGTGAGCGCGAGCCGGTCCGCGGTGACGGTGACGGCATCGGCGGTGATCACGTTCAGGGTCGGCCAGCGGCCGGGCGCGTGGGCGCGGACCGTGGTCGGCAGCAGGGCGGCCAGCCTCGGATCGATCTCCACCGCCGTCACCGCCGCGACTGCATCGATCAGCCCAAGGGTCAGGGAACCGAGCCCAGGACCGATCTCGAGCACGTGGTCGGTCGACCGCAGATCGGCGGCGGCCACGATCCGGCGCACTGTGTTGCCGTCGTGCACGAAGTTCTGCCCGAGAGTCTTGGTGGGCAGCAGGTCGAGCACCTCGGCGAGCCGGCGCACCTCGACCGGGCCGAGAAGGGTCACCGGCTGATCTGTCACGCCCACCTACCCACCCTAGTCACGACGATCATCCTCACACGATCGGCAGCCGCGCAGCTGCAAGGCAACACACCGGTAACGCAACCGGTCATGCAAAGGGCCCGACCGGCTGGCGGTCGGGCCCTTTGGCAGGTCGTGCGGGGTGTGCCAGGTAGTGCGGGGTGTGTTCAGTGGCAAGGTCGGGCGAATGTGCTCAGCCGGCCGGCGGGCCGGCGGCCGCGTAGGCACACAGCCACGGCTCCAGCCCACGAGACTGGTACAGCAGCTTGGCGCGCATCAGCTGCTCCTCGGGCGAAGCATCCAGCGGGTTACCGGAGCCGCCGACCGAGCCCCAGGTCGGCAGGTCGAACTGGAAGAGGCCGTAAGTGGACAGGTACCCGGCCGGGTTGTTGACAGCCTTCGGGTTGTTGGTGGACTCGCAGTAGGCCAGTCCGTCCCAGTTCACGCCGAACTCGGTGTCGTGGAAGAACACGCGGCTGCCCTGCCAGTCCAGGGTAGATCTGGTACCGACGTGCACCTGGTTGGGCGTGGGCTCGGTGATGGTGGTCCGAGACAGTTCCTGACGGCCGGACTCCGCACCGTTGGTGGTGGTCACCTGGGTGACGACCTGCTGCTTGCCGGGGGTGCCGGCGACGACGACCTGAGTGGTGCCCTTGTCGAGGTTGGGGTCCTCGGTCGTCTGGTCGGTCGGTGCGACGTCGACGGTGTCGGTGGTCGTCGTGACCGCGACCCGGGTGACGGTGATGGCCGTGCCGTCGGTGACGGCCGTGGTCGACGCCGGCTCGACCGTGTCGGTCGGGGCCAAGGTGATGCCCTGGGCAGCCAGCACGTCGGCGACCGTCACGCCGCCGGACCGCAGAGTGGTGGCCGGCGCACCGCCCACCGCGATGGACACGGTGTGCGGAGTGCTGGCGGTCACATCCATGCCCTCGAGCGGGATCTGCCGGGATCGGTCGGCGGACAGGTCGTAGGCGGCGGGATCCTCACCGAGTTGGCGCAGAGCGTCCTCGACGGTGTCCGCAGTCGTCCACAACTGCTGCGTCGTGCCGTTGATGGTGACGGTGAGCTGACGGCCCCGCTCCAGCGCGATGTGCGAGCCGTCCGAGATGGCCGTGTCTGCGGCGGGAGCCAGCACGTCGTGCTCGCCGGCCACCAGGCCGGCGGAGGACAGCGCGCCGCCGACGGAGCCGGCCAGCGTGGTGACGTGCCGGTCGACGCCGTCGACCGTGATGGTGACGTCCTTGGACATCGCCGCGGCGGTCGCCCCGCCGACGGCCACCACACCGAGGGCGGCGGCCACGCCGACCAGGAGCAACTTGCGACGGATTCCGCCGCGAGCGGTCCGCCCGGCCTTGTTGCTGCTATCGATCTCGTTATCGCTGTCGCCGGTGACGGCAACGTTGTCGGTCAGTATGGTCACGGGATCTTTCCGATTTATGTGCGGTTTTCCCGGGCAGGGCATGGGGCTACCGCAGCGATGTGGCCCCCTGACCCTCAACACACCGACAGGCTGATCGCACCCGGCGCCGCCACCAATGGTTCTCGTGGTGAATCGAGCGCGGTGCCGCCCTGTCCTGCGACGACCCCGGGGGGGTTCGACGTCCCATCCCGGCTTCTATCACGAAACAGTAACGGTCCCGATCACGGACCGCAAGATCCATGCGTGGTAAATCAAGCGTTGCGAAGCTCACAAAATCCGCGGGGCACCAGACAAGATCCGCGGGGCACCAGAATGCCCCCATTCCCTTGGAATGGGGGCATTCTCCGGTCGAGACAGTCGGCCCGGATCAGCCGGCGTAGCCGCAGGCCCACGGCGAGGTACCGCGGCTGGCCGCGACGTTCTCCGCCACAGCGATCTGCTGCTCCTTGCTGGCCAGGTCGGCCCGGGGGGCGTAGGCAAGACCGCCGCCGCTGGCCCAGGTGGAGTTGTCGAACTGCAGGCCACCGTAGTAGCCGTTGCCGGTGTTGATCGACCAGTTGCCGGTCGACTCGCACTGCGCGATGCCGTCCCAGTTGATGCCGCTGGAGCCGCTGGAGACCGGCGCCGCCGCGGAGCTGCCGGACGACCCGCCCGAGCTTGACGAGCTCGACGAGCTCGACGAACTCGACGAACTCGGCGCGACGTAGGTCGACTTGGTGCCGATCGCGACAATGGTCGCCTGCGCCGGGCTCACGGTGGTCCGGCCGGTCTCGACGCGCGCGGTCTCCGAGCCGTTGGTGGTGGTGATCTCGTAGGTCACCGAATCCTTGCCGGCCGAGCCCTGCTGGGTGACGGAGCTGGTGCCCTCGTCCAGCGAGCTGTCCTCGACGGTCTGGTCGGCGGGCTGCGCGACGTCCTCGTCCTGGGTGACGGTCGTCTTGGTGACCCGGGTGACGGTCACCGCGAGGCCCTCGCTCACCGGCGCCTCGGCGGGAACGTTCACCAGGTCCAGCGGGCCGAGCGCGATGCCCTGCTCGTTCAGCAGGTCACCGACGTGCACGGCGGCGGTGCGAACGGTCAGCGCAGAATTCGGGCCGTCGGTCACCGTCGCGGTATGCAGGGTGGCGGCGGTGAGCGTGAAGCCATCGAGCGGGATCTCACGACCGCGGTCGGCGGACAGCTTGTAGGCCGAGGGGTCCTGACCCAGCTGCGCCAGCGCCTCCTCCACGGTCGTGGCGGTGGTCCAGATCTCGCGGGTCTGTCCGTCGATGGTCAGGGTGAGCAGACGGCCGTGCTGGACGACGATCTGCGAACCCTCGGAGATCGTGGTGTCGAGCGCGGGGGCAACGATGTCGTGCTCGCCGACGGTCACACCGGCGGAATCGAGGGCACCCTCGACGGAGCCGGCAAAGGTGCCGAGTTCCTGGGCCTGGCCGTCGACGGTCAGCGTGACGTCCTTATGGGCGGTGGCCAGGGCGATGCCGCCACCGGCGACGAGGGCGACGACCAGCGCCGCGGCACCGACAAGCACCGGCTTGCGCAGGCTGCGGCCGGTCTTCACGGCGTTGGATCCACCGTCGTTCGCGGAGGAAATCGGATCGAGAATGTCGGTCGTGCCAAAGTTGTCGTTGGAAGCCAAGGTAATCATCCGTATGTGTTCGTGGTTTCCGGGCAGGGACAACCAATCGCAGAATGATCACCTGTGTCGTGATAGCATCCCCGGGCGCGGCCAGCCGACGGATCCATGATGAGTAATGGATCGATGGCAATTGAACGGGCCGAAATCGTCCGGTTGCGACCGGTTGGGGTGTTCCCATCCCAGCTGCTATCACGAAACGATAAACGACAGTCCCCGGTTGCGATACCCCTGTGCGCGAACTGTGGCGTACCCGACACTACACCAACCGAATCAGATGTGACGTGGGACACGTTCCACTATCGATTTTGCCATGGTTTTACCCATGACTAAGTGAATCGATCAAGTCAAATCCGATCGATCAATGCATATATGCAGCCACAAGCTGCTGATACGTACAGGCGTACGGAGCGACGGGCACATTACGCTATTTGCGGATCGAATCGCGTCACGGTCCGCAAGACCTTTCATTGCAGTTTCCGTGTGCCGGAAACTCGGACCATAGTCGCGGAGCAATCCGGCGGCGCGCCCGCAGGCCAACGGCGAAGGCCGACGGGCCGCGTACACCCGCTCGGTGACCGCGGTCTGTTCCTCGGCCTGGCCGGCCGACCTTGTCGGCGTCCGACCCACGGTCGAGGCGGCGCGCCCATTCGGGCCGTACCCGTCAGCACCACCACAGGCGTCGTCGGCACCACATGCATCGTCGCCGCCTCGGTGGCGGTCGTGGCGTCGGGCGCTGAGGTCATGCTCCGTGTCCGCGGTCGTCGGGCCCGGTCACGGGGCGGATGCAGTGCGATCGTCCGAGCACAGGAAGGCTCGTCCGAGCACAAGAAAGCAGGGCCTGCCCCCGACCGGCCGGCCCGTCGTTCCCAAGCCGTGCCCTGCCGTCGACAGGTCCTGCCCCTTCGCATCCGGGCTTCCCCATCCCGGCTGGTATCACGGAAGGGTAACGGTATGGGTACGAGTAGGCAACCTCACAGCATGGCGATTGTCACGGTCGCCGGCAGCACCCCGGTCAGGCGTCGATTCCGTACACCGCGCGCGCGGTGGCCGCCAGCCGCTCGCACAGCTCCGTCAGGTCCTGTCCGCGCAGCTGTGCGAGGGCCCGGACGGTGTAAGGCAGGGCGTAGGGCTCGTTGCGCCGTCCCCGGTGCGGGTGCGGGGCCAGGAACGGGGCGTCGGTCTCCACGAGCAGTTGCCCGTCCGGCACGATCGCAGCCGCCTCGGCCAGGTCCCGGGCGTTGCGGAAGCTGACCGGACCGGCGAAGGACAGGTGGTAGCCGGCGTCGACGCAGGTGCGGGCCATCGCCACGTCCCCGGAGAAGCAGTGGAAGATGACCTTCTCAGGGGCGCCCTCGCTACGCAGGAAGGCCAGCACGTCGTCGTGGGCGTCCCGGTCGTGGATCATCACGGGCTTGCCCAGCCGCTTGGCCAGGTCGATGTGCCAGGCGAACGCCTCGGCCTGGGTGTCATGCGGTGCGGCGTCCCAGTAGTGATCCAGGCCGGTCTCGCCGATCGCCACCACCTTCGGGTCGGCGGCGAGTTGCTCGATCTCCCGCCGGGCCTGCTCGTCCAGTGTGTCGGCCCGGGTCGGGTGCAGTGCGACCGCCGCGTACAGGTCGGGGTGCCATCGGGCTGCCCGCACGACCCATCGCGCGGAGGTGAGATCGTCGGCGACGGTGACCACCCGGTTGACACCGACCGCAGCCGCCCGGAGCATCGCCTGCTCGACCTCGTCGGCGTCGCGGCAGCCGCATGCGTCAAGGTGGGTGTGGGCGTCGGTGACCGGCGCCGGCAGCGGCTCGGGCGCGGGCACCATCGGTCGCCCCGCCACCGCCGGGTGCGGCTCCCCCGTCACGGCGCCCCTCTTCCCGGGGTGATCATGCATCCGCCCCGCTTCCCGTGTCGATCATCCGCGGCCCCCTCCCCCTTCCCGCCCCTTCCCGTGTTGATCAACACGGCTTGGGCCCCATGGGCGGGGTAGCGCTGCGCATCAGCGCATCAGCGCATCGGCTCAACGGCTCATGCGATGGGCGCCCACTCGGGCCCCGTTTCGCCGAGCCCCGGGTCGAGCTTGGCGAACAACGGGGTCGGCCTGGCCAGCGGCCGGCCGACCTCGATCGCCCGGCGCGCCCAGGTCGCCTGCTCCCCCGCATAGTCGCCGGTGAGCACCGGGTAGTCGACCACCTCCGGCACCCCGACACCCTCGACATCATCATCGAAATCGGTGACCGTGCGGATCTCCGGTTGCGCCGCCCAGACCCCCTGTCCCCCGAGTGCCTCGAACACCGCCTGGGAGGAATGCGGAAGGAACGGCGTCAGCAGCGTCTTCGCGTCGTCGACCACCTGCAGTGCGGTGTGCAGGATCGTCCCCTGCCGGTCCGGGTCGTCCCCCCGTTTCCACGGCTCGGACTCGGAGATGTATTTGTTGGCCAGCCCGACGACCCGCATCGCCTCGGTCGCAGCAGACTTGAACCTGCTGCGCGCCAACAGATCTCCGACAACACCGAACGCTGCATCGGACGCCCTGAGCAATTCGACGTCGGTGTCGGCTGGTGCCTTCGGCCCGGGGATCGCACCGAAGTTCTTGTGCGCCATGGACACCGAGCGATTGACCAGGTTTCCCCATTCGTTGGCCAGCTCGAAGTTGTTGCGACGCACGAACTCTTCCCAGGTAAAGTCGGCGTCCTGGTTCTCCGGGCCGGCCACCGCGATGAAGTAGCGCAGCGGGT
>CAYZBB010000084.1:0-28443 GCA_964476495.1 uncultured Actinomycetes bacterium
CGTCAAGGTCGAGGTCGGCGGCGCAGTCACCGCCGGCGCGGTGGTCGCCGAGATCGAGGACGCCTCGGCATCGGGCTGACCCGCCCCGGCCACTACCTTCGCGGATGAAACCCACGCACCGGCGCCCGATCTCGCTGACCTGGCGCGGGATTGATCAGCGAACCGGCCGGGGTCGTCGATCCGCGAACCGACCGGGGTCATCGGTCAGCGAACCGAGCCGGGAAGCCGGATCGCCATCCCGAGGTCGACCAGGTAGCGAGTCAGCTCGACCCGCCGTGCCGCAAACGCCGCCAGTTCCGGGGTGACCGGTTCGTCCAGTCGCTCCAGGGGCAGCGACTGGAACGCGCTGCGAACGACCAAAGCGGTGTCGAACGCGAACCGCACGTCCTCGACGGGCACATCGCACGATTCCCGTCGCAGGCCTTCCACGAACCCGTCGAGGATGGTCTCGTGCAGCGCCGGCAACGCGTCCACGCCCAGCTCTCCGGAGTGCGCGTGGCCGATCAGCAGCTGGCTCAGGTCGTAGCCGATGGCCTCCGGATGTGGCCAGGACAGGTCGATCGCCACCAGTTCGTCCGGATCGTCGGCCGAGACGAGCAGGTTCTGTGGGCAGGCGTCGCCGTGGCCGATCGACCGCGGCATGGACTCGAAATGGTCCACCAGTCCGGTCAGCCGGCCGGCGAGCCGGGTCAGGTCGGTGAACAGGGACGCGGCGTCGGCTCCGGCGAACATCGGGTGCTCGGCGAGCCTGGGGTCGGACGCGCGCGGCACGACCATGTGCATGATCGGCCCGGTCACGATCTCCCGTAGTTGGGTCCCTCGGCCACTTCGCGGGCCGGTCGAGATCGGCAGCGTCCGCCAACGTGCGGTCGTCCGAGCCAGGAGCAGGGCGGCCGACCGGTATCGAGCGGCGTCCCAGCCGCCGGGCACGGCGTCGATCCACTCCGTCCACAACGCGACGCGGTCGTCGCCGAGGTCGTCACACCGGTACAGCACCGGCAGTCGCAGACCGTCGGGCATCCGCTCGGCCGCGCCGGCCGCGCGCATGTCGGCCTCCGCCCGCCATGGATACTCGTCGACGAACGTGCTCCGCAGCGGTTCCGGCACCATTCCCAGCAACGGCCAGTGGCGCGCCGACCGCAGGATCTTGACCAGCAGATCCCACGGCCGATCGGCGGTACCCGCGCGGGCGGTACCGGACAGGTGCAGCACCGCCTCGGTGCAGATCGCGTTGACCGGAAGCGCGCTGACCTGGAATCCGGTCACGGTGTGCGGCACCCCGAGGGCTCGGCTCACGACGGCATCCAGTTCGGCGCCACTGAGTCTGGCCCGCCCGAGCGCTGCCACCGCCTCGTCGTTCATCGCGCCCATTGCGCGCCCGTTCGCCGCGACCAGAATCGGCGTCGCGACGGCGCGGCGCCGATCGATCTTGAGGACGGGAGTCCATACGGTTGCGATCGGGTCCCGGCGCGGGTCAGAGCCCGGATCATGGTGGCGGGACCCGCACTACCCTCAGTTCCAGACGTTTCGACCAAACCGGTCATCGAATGATGATAGGTGCACGGTTCGAGGACCGCCTCCTGACGGGCGCCGGCGTCGACGCCTGGCCCGCCCTGGCCCCTGGCCGGCCGAGGAGATCGCAGGTCGAATCGGCGCGCGAGACCGGCCCACGAGATGGGGACCGCCGGGCGCCTACAGTGTCCTTCAGTGAGCATCCCATCCCCGGGTCAGGACCCGTCGCAGCTGCGGATCGGCGACGCCGAACGCAACTCCGCCATGGACGCGCTCAGCGAGCACCTGGGCAAGGGCCGCATCGACCTGGACGAATTCGGCACCCGCAGTGCACAGATCACCCAGGCCCGGACGGTGGCCGACCTGCGCGCGCTGTTCAGCGACCTGCCGCCGCCGCATCCGACGCTGCCCGAGCCGCCGGCGCCGGTGGTCGCGGCGAGGGCGCATCCGGGATTGCCACCGCCGTCCGCACCCGACCGCGCGCGCGACGGACGCACTCCGGCACAGCGGGGCGCCGCAGTGTTGCTTGCCGCCTCCGGGATCCTGAGCCTGCTGCTGTTCTTCTGGCTCAAGACCTGGGTGGTGTTCCTGATCCCCGCGCTGATCGCCGTCGTCACCAGCGCGTTGTGGGGCAGCGACTGGCGCAACCGGTCCTGACCGGTCCCTCCGCTCCTCCGATGTTGATCAACCGGTGGCCTCCCGAACCAGCGCAAGCAGTGCGAGACCATAGGCGTCAGAGGGTGTCTCACCCAGGAACTGCTGCGGCCCGGCCGCGCCGGGCAGCACAACGGTCACCCGGTACCCAAGATCCGCGCGGCCGAGCACCTGGAAGGCTCCCCCGAGCATCTCGCGCAACTGATCCTCCCGCGGCAGCCACAGGGCGTCGTCGGCAGACGTCGAGTCCAACGCCCACTCGGTGGTGCCGTTGAACCCCAGGACGCTGCCGGCTGCCGCCTCGTGCACCTGGACCACCATGTCCGACAGGATGAACACCTCGCGGTCGAAGGTGCCGCGGATCATCACGAAGCGATCACCCGATGCGGGGTGCCACACCAGGCCGGCCTGCTGCAATGCAAGGGCGAGCTCGACGGAGATCACCGGTGCATCCTCCACCTGATCACCCGGCCGACCACCTCAGCTCGTCCGGGGTGGCACTCATTCCCGGCGGCACTCATTCCCGGCGGCACTCATTCCCGGCGGCGCTCATCCCGGGTAGAACGGCGCCGATCCGATCAGGAACGGCTGGTCGACCACCGGCGACTGCCACTTGCCGTCGGACTGGCTGCCCTCGAGCTGCCAGACCCGCCCGCCGAAAGTGATCAGCATCGGCTCGCCGACGGTGGCGGCAAGACCGTCGATGTTGCCGAAGATCCCGTTGTCGCTGATCCTGCGCGACTCATACCCGTCGATGCTGATGTTCCACAGCCCGCGGAAGCCGTCCGGCGACGTCGCGGCAGCGACCACCAGTTCGCGCGAGTTCACGAACGTCACCGGACCGACGTCCCGCAGGTCGGCCCGCAGCACGACTAGCCCGCGGAGAACGACGGCGGGCTGGCCGGTGGTCTCGTCCCGGCTCGGCGTCGGCGGGGTGGATGCCGTGGTCGGCGACGACGGTGCGCCCTCCGCCGGTGCCGGCGTGAGCACGCCGACGTAGAGCTGCCCGCCGGCCACGATCGCGACCCGCACGCCGTCCGGGGACAGGGCGAGCGCGGTGACGGTCCCTTTCCCGGTGAGCTCGTCGGCCGGCACCCGCTCCCGGCTGGGCGGGCCGGCCGTCGACACCCGGTAGACCTCGGGCTTGACCGCGCCGTTCTGCACCACCCATGCCTCGTCGCCGGCCCGTGTCAGGCTCGGCTGAGTCAGCGTGTCCGCCTTCAGTGCGGGGTCCGCCCGGTCCAGCTGATCGGGCGAGGTCAGCAACAGCTGCTGCCCGCCGGCGGGGTCGACGGCGACGGCGGCGGTCACCCGGGTGGTCGCCGACGCCGCTGCAGACAGCACCGTGGGGCTTCCCGAACCGAGCGGTCCGGGAACCGGCCTCCCGTCCAGCAGGCCGGTGATGGCCCCACCCGGACTGACGTAGAACGGGTCGGATGCCACCTGGCCGGTGCCAGGAAGCCGGTCCGGGTCGAACGAGGACACCGAATTGATGGTGTACACGGGCTGGGCGGGATCCAGTGGCACGCCGTCGACGCTGATCGAGATGCGGGGCGTGGTCGGCGACAGGGTCCACACGACCTGGGCGGCCAGGGCGCGGCTGGCCTCGGTGGTGGACACGTCGACACCGGTGAAGTCGACGTGCAGGACACCGTCCGGATCCACCGACGGGTTCGACCGCAGCGCGGACCTTTCGGTGAAGCTGCTGGTCACCGCGCCGGCCAGGGTCGAGGCGGGCCCGTCCATCAGCAGCGTCAGCAGCCGGTTGGCCCGGTTCGCCGTGGTCTGGCCGATGACCATGTGCCGGATGTCGGGCACCACCAGTGTTCCCGAGCGGTCCAGGAAGTACAGCACGCGCTGGCGGTAGGCGGTCGGAAAGTCGGACGCGGTCAACAGCAGGTCCGGCGGCGGGTCGCTGATCCGCCACTCGCCGTCGACCTTCTCCAGGTGCATCGCCCCGGAGTACGCGGCGCCGACCGAACGGAACGACCGGCTGGTGTCCAGCGCACCGGGCGAGTTGCCGGTGACGGTCACCGCTCCGGCGGACAGCGGGTCGACCTCGGTGCGATAGTTGTCGTCGAGGATGACGATCGGCTGGGTGCTCGGCCGCCAGGTGGCCTGCGCCTGCGGGGTCAGGTACTGGCGGGCGGCGGCGAAGCTCGACCCCGTGCCGCCGTCGGCGTCGGGCCGTGCACTGGCCGCGATGAACCCCCTGACCACCTGGTCGGGTTGGGCCCCCGAGGTCGGGGCGTCCGGAGCGACGGGCTCGACCTGGTCGGCGATCCGGGTCACGTCGACGGCCGCGCTCGATCCGGGGATCGCGGTGCAGGCTGCGCACGAGATCGACAGGACCAGCGCCACCAGCGCAGCGGTCCAGCATCGCACCCGAGTCCTGGCGGCCGCCCCCACCGCGGGTGCCGGAATCGGCGCCGTCACCGGCTCGCCGAACCGCGCATCGATGCCTCCTGGCCGTCCGCCGGCCCGGGCCCGGTGCGCCCGCCGTTGCCTGCCGGCACTGCGGGATCCCTTGGCGCACTATCATTCTCGGATACCATCGGGCTGGTCAGGGTGGCCGTCGCACCGGCCAGCGGCACCGAAGCCGGGTGCAGCTCGTCCTCGCTCGGGGCGACCTTGAGCGTGCCGTCCTCGACCATCAGCCGCACCGCAGAGGCACCCTCGGCCGCAACCGCGTCGGACCCGACCCGCAGCGGGAGCGGCGAATGGGTGATCAGGCCGCCGCGTCGGCGCGGCAGGGTGAGTCGGAATCGCGCACCCTCCCCCGGGGTGCCTGACGCCTGCAGCCAACCTCCGTGCAGCCGCGCATCCTCGAGTGAGATCGCCAGTCCGAGCCCGGTCCCCCCGGTGTGCCGCTGCCGGGACGGATCCGCCCGCCAGAACCTGTTGAACACCAGCCCGGCCTCGCCGGGCCGCAGCCCGATCCCGTGGTCGGTGACCGTGATCGCGAGGACGTCGTCGTCCGCGGCCAGCTCGACCTCGACCGGCCTGCCGTCCGCGTGGTCGATCGCGTTGTTGATCAGGTTACGCAGGATGCGGTCCACCCGTCGGTTGTCGATCTCGGCGATGATCGGATGCTCGGGCAGGATCGTGACGATCTGGATGTCGAACTGGTCGGCGAGCGAGCCGGCGGCCGCGATGCTGGCGTTCACGCAGGATCGGATGTCGATGGTCTCGGCGCTCAGCTCGGCCATGCCGGCGTCGTAACGGCTGATCTCCAGCAGGTCGCCGAGCAGCGACTCGAACCGGTCCAGCTCGTCGACCAGGAGTTCGGCGGACCGGCCCAGGTACTCGGGGAAGGCCTCCCGGCCGTCGTAGAGGATGTCGGCGGCCATCCGCACGGTGGTCAACGGCGTCCGCAGCTCGTGTGAGACGTCGGAGGTGAACCGGCGCTGCAGCTTGCCGAACTCCTCGAGCTGTCGGATCTGCACCCGGATCGCCTCGGCCATGCCGTTGAACGAACTGGCGAGGGCCTCCAGCTCGATCGGACCCTTGACCGGCATCCGTTCGGCCAGGTCACCCGCCGCGAGCTTGCGGGCGGTATCGGCCGCCCGTCGCACCGGGCGGACCACCTCCATGGCGACCAGCGCGGCGATCAGCGTCAACGCGACGGCCAGGGCCGCGCCGCCGACCAGCAGGGTGCGCTGGACAACCTGGACGGTGCCCTGCTCGCCGGCCAGCGGGAAGATCAGGTAGACCTCGAAGGAATCGGTGCTGGTACGGGCCGGGCTGCCCATCACCAGCGCGGGGATCCCCTGGTCGTCCCGCCGGATCGTCGTGTACTGATAGGCGACCTGGCCCTGCGCCACTCTGGACCGGAGCTCGGCGGGCACGTCACCGATCGGCTGGGTGACCGCCAGGTCCGCATCCGACCCGATCCGGCTCGGCACGATCACCGGCTCGAACACCCCGGCGGTGGAGTTCTGTGCACCCGACGCGCCGTCCACCCGCCCGATCTCCGCCAGTGCGAGCCGGAGCTGCTCCCGCAACGAACTGGGGTCGGAATCGGCCCCGGAAAGGCCGTTCTGCACGGTCTGCCGCGCGGTGTCGATCTCCACCACCGCTGCGTCGATCTTCGACTGCAGCAGGCCGGCGGTGATCTGCTGCTGCAGAATGAGCCCGAGGATGATCATGACGGCGGCCGACAGGGTCAGCGTCAACACGACCACCCGGAGCAGCAGCGAGCGGCTCCAGAACACCACCCGCGACCTGGCGGTGGCCAGAATCCGTCCGACCCGGTCGCGCGCCCGGGCGAGCCTGCCGCCGGAGCTGCGCCGGGCGGGCGAGCCGTCCGGATCCGCCGCCGGCGCGGCCGGCTCGCGCTCGGTCTTCACGGTTCAATGATCACCCGACGGGGGCGTCAGACGTTGCCGGCCCGGTACCCGACCCCCCGCACCGTGACGACCACCTCGGGGTGCTCCGGGTCCTTCTCGATCTTCGACCGCAGCCGCTGGACGTGCACGTTGACCAACCGGGTGTCCGCGGCGTGCCGGTAGCCCCACACCTTTTCCAGCAGCACCTCGCGGGTGAACACCTGACGGGGCTTGCGAGCCAGCGCCACCAGCAGGTCGAACTCCAGCGGTGTCAGTGGAATCGGCGCCCCGTCGCGGGTGACCTGGTGCCCAGGCACGTCGATGTCCACGTCGGCCACCCGCAGACGCTCGGCCGAACCGACGTCGGCGCGCCGCAGGCGGGCCCTGATCCGGGCGGTGAGTTCCTTGGGCTTGAACGGCTTCATCACATAGTCGTCGGCGCCCGACTCCAGGCCGAGGACGACGTCGACGGTGTCCGTCTTGGCGGTCAGCATGATGATCGGGATCCCGGACTCCCCCCGGATCTCCTTGCACACGTCCAGCCCGGACACCCCCGGCAACATCAGGTCCAGCAGAACCAGGTCGGGATGGACCTCCCTGAATGCCTCCACCGCCTTCGACCCATCGCGGACGACCGCCGTGTCGAAGCCCTCCCCGCGCAGCACGATGGTGAGCATCTCGGCCAGGGCGGGGTCATCGTCGACCACCAGCACGCGTGCTTTCATGCCGTACATGGTGACATCCCGCACAGGTCCGGACGGGGGATGCGCCCGGCGATCCGCCCGATGGTGGCACCCGGAAGGGTGAGTTCGGCGGTCGACGACGGCCCGGCAAGGCCCGCGGGGCCGGGCATCGTGCATGGGACGATGGGCGGGTGAGCGTTCCCCCCTTCCCGCATGGAAACCCGTACGGTGCTCCCGGCGGGTGGCCGGCGCAGCCCGGACCGATCCCGCTGCGGCCGCTCGGTCTTGGTGATCTGCTGGGCGTGGCGGTCACCGTGCTGCGCCGCTGCGCCCTGCCGCTGTGCCTGGCCGCGTTCGCCGCGGCGTTGCTGGCCAACGGCACGAGCATGGCGGTGCTGGCCGCGACCGGCACCCTGCGCTCGTACGCGGAGGGTGCCTGGTTGGAGAGCGTTCTGCGCGGCGGCGGAGCCGAGAGCATTCCGGTGCCGATCATGATCTCCGCGCTGGCCTCCCTGGTCGTCTCCACGGCGTGCGGCGCGGTGGTGGCGGGTCTGGCCACCGCCTGCGCGGGCTCGCTGGCCCAGGGCCGAGACGGTCGGGGCGCGGTGTCGCAGCGATTGGCCGGCCGGTGGGCGGCGCTGATCGGGGTTGCCCTGACCTTCGGGGTCCTGTGCTCGTTCGGGCTGGTGCTGCTGGTGGTCCCCGGTGTGCTGGCCTACCTGATCCTCGTGCTGGCCGCGCCGGTGGCGGTGATGGAACGTTCGGGCGTCGGCGAGTCGCTGCGTCGTAGCGTCGCGCTGACCCGGGGCCACCGCGGTCGCATCCTGGGCGTGACCGTGCTGGCCGGGCTGATCGCCGGCATCGCCGGGACGGTGATCACGACCGTGCTCAGTTCGGTGGCCGGCAGCCGGGACCCCGTCACCCTGCTGCTGATCACCCAGGGCGTGAGCACCGTAGTGGCCGCCTTCACCGGCGCCTGGACCGGTGCGGTGATTGCTCTGCTGTACATCGACGTCAGGATCCGCACCGAACGGCTGGACTACGCGCTGCGGGTGGCGGCGGATTCCGATCGGCAGCGGGCCCAGCAGGCCCAACAGGAGGTGCGGCCGGTCCACCGCCCGACCGGGGACGGTCTCACCCCACCACCTCCGCCGGCAGGCTGATCCCGCCGCCCTCGTCCGGGGTCAGCACCGTCCATCGGGACAGGTAGTCCCGCTCCGCCAACCACCGGTACATGGCCCACGTCCTTCGTTGCAGGACGTCGTCGACCTCGAACCGGTCCAGCGTCCGGTCCCGCTCCCGACCTGCCCTCGCCCTGGCCCGCTGCGCGGACAGCTCGACGGACGTTCCGAGCAGGATCTGCAGGTCCGGAACCGGCAGGCCGAACCGCTGCACCTCGAGGGCGCGGACCCACTCCGGAAAGTCGTTGGGATGGTCCGGGCCGCCCAGCCTGGCGCTGCCGTAGGCCGCGTTCGATGCGACGTACCGGTCCAGCAGCACCACGTCGTGGCCGGCCAGCAATGACCTGATCTCGGCGGCGGCAGCGCGCCGGTCGAGCGCGAACAGCAAGGCTGGGCCGTACACGCTGTCCGACAGGTCGCCGAGCCGGCCGTACAACGCATCGCGCACCAGGTCGGCGTGCACGTCCACGCCGTATCGCGGGAACGCCAGCGTCGCCACCGTCCGGCCGTCCGCCCGCCACCGGGCCGACAACGCCTCCGTAAGCGTCCGCTTGCCCGAGCCGTCAAGGCCCTCGATGACGATCAGTCGCCCCACGCGCCGCACCCTACGGGCCGGCCCTCCCCCGCCGTGGGATCAACGCGGGAAGACCATCACCCGACCGGGTTCCGCGTCCCCGGTGCGCGCCGTTCCCACTGGTGGGACGCTGATCAACATGACCACCGCCACCCCAAGGCCGGCATCGGGCCGAACGTTCCTCGGCCAGCCGCGGCAGCTGGCCACCCTGTTCTCGGTCGAGATGTGGGAGCGGTTCTCCTTCTACGGCATGCAGGGCATCCTGCTGATCTACCTGTACTACTCGACGGCGCAGGGCGGCCTGGGCATCGACCAGGTCGAGGCGACCAGCATCGTCGGCGCGTACGGCGGCACGGTGTACCTGTCGACAATCCTGGGTGCCTGGCTGGCCGACCGGGTCCTCGGCGCCGAACGGACCCTGTTCTACGCGGCGATCCTGGTGATGCTCGGGCACGTCGCGCTGTCATCGATCCCGGGCCTGCTGGGAGTCGGCGTCGGCCTGGTGCTGATCGCCTTCGGATCCGGGGGGGTCAAGGCCAACTGCACCTCGCTGGTCGGCACTTTGTACGAGCCGGGCGACCTTCGCCGGGACGCCGGGTTCTCGGTGTACTACCTGGGCATCAACCTGGGCGCGTTCTTCGGCCCCATCCTCACGGGCTTCTTCCAGACCACCTGGGGGTTCGACGCCGGGTTCATCCTGGCCGCGGTGGGCATGGCGATCGGCCTGACCATCTACGCCTTCGGCCGCAAGAACCTGCCGCCCGAATCGAACACGATCCCCAACCCGCTGCCCGCGAACAGGCGGGCGGCGTTCATCATCGCCGGCGTCGTGGTGGTCGCGATGGTCGCCCTCGCGACCGTCACGGGCATCCTGACCGCGGACAACCTGTCCGGCGCCGTGGTCACCGCCACCGTCGTCGCCGCGATCGCCTACTTCGTTGTCATCCTGGGCAACAAGCGGATCACCACGGTCGAACGCAAGCGCGTCGTCGCGTTCATCCCGATGTTCCTGGTCAGCGCCGTCTTCTGGTCGCTGTACCAGCAGCAGTTCACCGTGCTGACCGTGTACTCGGACAAGCAGCTCAACCGCGACCTGTTCGGCTGGACGATGCCGGTCAGCTGGGTGCAATCGATCAACCCGGTGTTCATCATCATCCTGTCCGGCGTGTTCGCGGCGCTCTGGACCAAGCTGGGTGATCGGCAGCCGTCCAGCCCGGTGAAGTTCGCGCTGGGCACCATCGCCATGGGCATCGCATTCCTACTGTTCATCCCGATGGCCAGCACCGAGCCGAACAGCGCGCCCCTGCTCGGGCTGATCGGGGTGATCTTCGTGTTCACCATCGCGGAACTGCTGATCTCCCCGATCAGCCTGTCACTCTCGACGAAGCTGGCACCGAAGATCTTCGAGACCCAGATGGTCGCCCTGCTGTTCCTGTCGATCGCCCTGGGCACCGCGATGGCCGGCGTGTTGGCCGAGTACTACACCGTCGAGGACCAGGTGCCGTACTTCGGCATCCTCGGCGCCATCGCGATCGTCGTCGGAGCCGTGTTGTGGCTGTTCACCAAGCCGATTCTGGCGCTCATGGGCGGGGTGCGCTGAGGTCCCTGCGATCGTGGGCGGGCGGACGCTCCGACTGCCGTGAAATCTGCTCTTCGTCCGCTTTGCCTGATACCGGGCATGAGTCGATACTTGAACTCGAGCACGCCTGCAGGGTCGCCTGGCGCGCCAATCCGCGGTGCATCGGGCGCCTGGCCTGGCCGACACTGCGGGTGCTGGACCGGCGCGACCTGCTGCCGGTGATCGCCCGGCGGATGACGCTGGACACCCGCATGGTCGACCACCACAGCGCCGCGAGGAGGCCACGGACGGGCGGTGCCCGGCGACTGGAGTTGGCTGGTGCCACCCATGTCGGGCTCGACGACCCCGATCTTCCACCGGTACTACGCCTCGTCCGCGGACCCGGGGACCCCGGCGTTCGCCGCGCAACCGGATCCCTGGCGGTCCTCGGCAGTCGACGATATCCCTGGTGGCGGGCGGATCAACGGTCCGGCGCGGGTCGACTCACCACGGACCTGACCGACGTGGCCGGGGCTGACGACTGCTAAGAGCGCCGACCGCGGCTCGTCGAGGGCAAAGGGACCGTTCCGGCGTTCGTCGTGTTGGATGGATCCATGTCACAACCCAGCAAACCCGAGGTCGACTTCCCCGACGGCCCGCCCCCGACCGAACTCGTCATCGCCGACCTGACGGTCGGCGACGGCGCCCAGGCCAAGCCCGGCAACACCGTCCGGGTGCACTACCTGGGTGTCGACTACGAATCCGGAGCCGAGTTCGATTCCTCCTGGAACCGCGGCGAGTCGATCGAGTTCCCGCTGCAGGGCCTCATCAAGGGCTGGCAGGACGGTATTCCGGGGATGCAGGTCGGCGGTCGCCGGCAGCTGACGATCCCACCGGAGCTGGCGTACGGCCCCGCCGGTGGTGGTCACCGCCTCTCCGGGAGAACGCTGATCTTCGTCATCGATCTGCTGGACGTGCGATGACCGCCGCACCCGACCTTGACGTGCTTGGACCGGTCGACTTTCTGGTCGTGGAATTCCCGGACGGGGTGATCGCCGGCGACGGCTTCGCCCGGTTGCTCGCGCTCGCCGATTCCGAGGTGATCCGGGTGCTCGACCTGGAGTTCGTCACCCGCCTCGCCGACGGTGCGGTGGTCCCGGTGGGTGTCGGCGACGTGGCCGTCGGGCCGGGGGTCGACCTGACTCCGTTCGACGGGGCGTCCAGCGGTCTTGTCGACGCCACCGACCGCGCCGCGCTGGCCGAAGCGATCGGTGTGGGCAGCATCGCGGCGGTGCTGGTGTACGAGGAACAGGCGCTGATCCCGGTGGTCACCGCCTGGCACTCCGCGGGTGGCCGGCTGGCGCTGGTCGGCCACCTGGAGCCGGCCGAACTCGACGAAGCGCTCGACACCACGGAGCTGATTGGGGAGGGTGGTCACTGATGGGACTGTTCAAGACCGCGGCCAAGGTGGCAGTGGCGTCGTCGGTGCACGGCCGGGTCCAGCGGCGGCAGCAGCAGCGGTGGGCGGCCAAGGACGCCGCTGCGGCGGCTCAGGCACCCCCGCCCCCGCCCCCGGCGCACCACGCGCCGCCGCCACCCCAGGAGCATCCGGCTCCCCCGCCGCCGGCCGTGCCGCATGGTGCTCCACCCCCGGCGGGCGTGGACATGGCGACCAAATTGACCCAGCTGCAGCAGCTCGGCGAGCTGAAGGACGCCGGAGTGCTGACCGAGGCCGAGTTCGAGTCGCAGAAGGCGGCGATCCTCGCTCAGTAGGCGCGAGGCATCCCGACCGCGGCCGACCGCGGCCGACCGACGCGAGAGCCGCGTGGCCGGCGGTAGACCGCCGGCCACGCGGTTGTCGGCGCTCCACCGCCGGTCGATGCGGGCCGGCGAGTTCGGCCGTCAGTAGCGGTAGTGCTCGGGCTTGAACGGCCCCTCGACATCGACGCCGATGTACTCCGCCTGATCCTTGGTGAGCCTGGTCAGCTCGCCGCCGAGCGCCTCGACGTGGATCCGGGCCACTTTCTCGTCCAGGTGTTTGGGCAGGCGGTAGACCTCCTTGTCCCACTCGTTCGGCTTGGTGAACAGCTCCAGCTGCGCGATGACCTGGTTCGAGAACGAGGTCGACATGACGAACGACGGGTGGCCGGTGGCGTTGCCGAGGTTCAGCAGCCGGCCCGCCGAAAGCACGATGATCGTGTGACCGTCGGCGAACCGCCACTCGTCCACCTGCGGTTTGATCTCCACCTTGGTCGCGCCGGAGCGGGCCAGGCCGGCCATGTCGATCTCGTTGTCGAAGTGGCCGATGTTGCCCAGGATCGCCTGGTGCTTCATCCGCTTCATGTGCTCGACGGTGACGATGTCCTTGTTCCCGGTGGTGGTGATGACCAGGTCGGCGCGGTCGACCGCCTTGTCGACAGTTGTCACCTCGAAGCCGTCCATCAGCGCCTGCAGCGCGCAGATGGGGTCGACCTCGGCGATCACCACCCGGGCACCCTGACCCCGCAGGGACTCGGCGGCGCCCTTGCCCACGTCGCCGTACCCGGCGACCAGCGCGACCTTGCCGCCGATCAGCACGTCGGTGCCCCGGTTGATGCCATCGATCAGCGAGTGCCGAATTCCGTACTTGTTGTCGAACTTGCTCTTGGTCACCGAGTCGTTGACGTTGATCGCCGGGAACAGCAGCTCACCCGCGGCGGCCAGCTGGTAGAGCCGGTTCACGCCGGTGGTCGTCTCCTCGGTCACCCCGATGATCGACGGCGCGGTGCGGGTCCAGTACTGCGGGTCGTCGGCAAGTGAAGCGCGCAGCAGGTCCAGGACGACCGCGTACTCCTCGGAGTACTCGGGGTCGTCCTCGTTGATGGACGGCACGACGCCGGTCTTCTCGTAGGCGACGCCCTTGTGCACCAGCAGCGTCGCATCGCCGCCGTCGTCCAGGATCATGTTCGGGCCCTGGCCGTCCGGCCAGCGCAGCATCCGATCGGTGCACCACCAGTACTCGGGCAGGGTCTCGCCCTTCCAGGCGAACACCGGAGTGCCCTTGGGCTCCTCCACCGTGCCGTACCTGCCGACGACGACCGCGGCCGCCGCGTGGTCCTGGGTGGAGAAGATGTTGCAGGACGCCCAGCGGACGTCGGCGCCCAGCTCGACCAGGGTCTCGATGAGGACGGCGGTCTGCACGGTCATGTGCAGAGAGCCGGAGATCCGGGCCCCGGCCAGCGGCCGGACCTCGGAGTACTCGCGGCGCAGGGACATCAGGCCGGGCATCTCGTGCTCGGCCAGGGTGATCTCCTTGCGACCGAAGTCGGCCAGCGCCAGCGACGCGACCTTGTAGTCCAGGTCACCGGACCGGTCAACGGTCAGGTCGAGATCGGACAGTGTCTCTTGGGACAGGACGTTGGTCTTCCGGGACAAGACGTTGCTCCTCACGAACGGGGCTCGGGTTGCCGCCGTGCTCGTCACGGCGCATGGCCGGACTCGGGTCGTACCCTGCACCGGACGCCCACTCAAGGGCGTGCATGTCACCGAACAGGATATCGATGACCGCATCGGGCGCGGTCGCGCCCACACGGAACGGGCGAGAATCGCGGCCGACGGTGACGCGACAATGTGCGGGTGACCGCCTCGATCCCGGACGACCCGGAAACCCCCGGCAGCGACCGCGCGCAGCCGAAGCCGGCAGGCACGAGCGCTTCGGAGGCGCTGATCACCTCGGCCCTGGGTCCCAGGCACCCGGGACCGGCCACCCCGTCCAGCAGACGCCCTACCGACTTCACCTCGGCGGTGTACGGATCCGTGGTGGCCGGAACGGTCATCGTGAGCGCCGGCCCCGTGCCGCCCCTCGCCCTTTCGTTGCTGCTGGTGGTCAGCGGCATCGTGTTCTGGCTCGCCCACGTCTACGCGCTGACCGTTGCGAACGTGCACGGCGGGTGGGAGTTCCGGGCGATCCGCAAGGGCCTGCGCAAGGAATGGCCGGTGGCTTTCGCCGCCATCCCCCCGGCCGTGGCCGCGCTGACCGCCGCGCTCTTCCGGAACCTCTCCCCGACCGACGGGGCATGGATCGCGCTCGTGGTCGCGATCATCGAGCAGCAGGTCTGGGGCTATGCGGCGACCCGCCGGTCCGGCATGTCGGGCCTGGCCATGGTGCGGGCCATCACGCTGAACGTCGTCATCGGCGTGGTGGTGGTCGCGCTCAAGTTCGCCGTCGGCCATTGACCCTGGTCGCGGTCAGTGCCCATCGCCCGGGACCAGACCCTCCATGAGATAGCTGTCGAACACTTCCTGCATTCGGCCGTACGGCCGGTCACCGGCGGCGCACGGTCCGGCGTCACGCGGCGCACCCTGCCGGACAACCCGTTCGCGAATGAGATCCCGCAACGCCTGTTCCACCACGAGCGCGACCGATGTCCCGTCGGCGGCCGCGGCGTGGCGCACGGCGGCCAGCAGTGGTTCGGGGATGTCGATGGTCGTCCTCACCCCGTCGATGCTACCGAAGTCGTTGCGACACAATGATATTCCGAGTGGACATCCCGAGTGGACATCCAGCGAGACCCTGTCAGCGAACGGACGGGTGTCCGGCTCAGGTCAGTCGTCGTCCGGCACTTCCTTGTGCCGGGTGGTGAACAGTCCGAAGGCGAGACCGAGCAGTCCGAAGATCACCTGCGGCAGCGGGAACGCGCCCAGGACGATGCCCATCGCCACCCCCATGAGCAGGCCGGACAGCGTCCAGATGCCCACGGCGAGCGCTCGCGGTTCGCGCTGGGCCGGGTCGTGGCGCACCGCACCACGGTAGCCCCGATCCCCCGAAGCGGGCCACGATCAGCGCGCATTCCCGGGCCGAGCGGAACCGCTCCGCCGATCGGACTCCGCGTTCGCCGGCGGTTCCGGATCCGACGAGCCGGCGAGCACGACATCCCCGCGCCGCGTTTCCCGGGCCGCCGGAGACACCGCCCCCGCGAGGGCGACCAGGACCAGCACCAGCAGCAGCGCCTGGAGCAGGCCGACCTGCTGGCCGACGAACCCGACCAGTGGCGGACCGACGAGGAAGGCCAGGTAGCCGATGGTGGCGACGGCACTGACCCGGGCCGCCGCCAGCTTCGGGTCGTCCGCGGCGGCCGACATGCCGACCGGGAACCCGAGCGCGGAACCGAGCCCCCATCCGACGACGCCGAGCGCGGCCAGCCAGGGCACCGGCGCAAAGATCATCACGACCAGGCCCGTTCCGGCCAGCAGCGCCGACACCCGCAGCACCGGCACCCTGCCGAACCGATCGAGCAGGTACACGCCGCCGACGCGACCCACGGTCATTGCGGTCACGAAGATGCCGAACACCAGTGCACCCGTGGCGTTGTCGACGCCGTGCCCGTCGACCATGGCCAGCGCCAGCCAGTCGTTCGCCGACCCCTCGGCGAAGGCCATGCCCAGCACGATGAGCCCGATGAGCAGGGTCCGCCGATCGCGCCAGACGGCCAGCCGTGAGCGCCAGCTTCCCTTCCCTCCGGCATCCCCGCCCGATTCCCCCGCGGCCAGCGCGGGGTCCGGCTGCAGGTACCGGACGGCGACCAGCACGGCGACGGTCATCAGTAGGGCCACGCAGCTCAGGTGCACCACGATCGGCACGCCGGCATGCTCGGCAAGGGCACCGGCCGCCGCACCCACGATCGTGCCGAGGCTGAACATCGCGTGGTAGATCGGCATGACGGTGCGGCCGAGCGCGCGCTCGTTCGCGGCTCCGTCGACGTTCATCGACACGTCGCAGGTGCTGGTGCCCACACCGAATGCCACCAATCCCGCGACGACGACCGGAATCGATCCCATGCTGCCGCCGATCCCGGTGATCGCGACTCCGGCGGCCGACAGGATCATCGTGGCGCGGATGGTCGCGATCGGACCGAACCTGGTCAGGATGTGGCTGGACAGTGCCAGGCCGACCATCGACCCGGCGGATAGACCGAAGACGATCAGGCCCATCTGCCAGGTTGCGGCCCCCACGGCGTCCCGGATGGCCGGGGTGCGGGCGACCCAGCTGGCCATGGCGATGCCGCACAACGCGAAGATCACGAACAGCGCGTTGCGCCACGCGACGATCTCGTGGCGGGTCAACGCGGGTGCACCGGGCGCGCCTTGTGCGCCGGGCCCGCCTTGTGCGGGCGCGTTCGCGGTGCCTGACGCGGTGCCTGACGCGGCTGCGGCCGGGACGGTCGGATCGGACATGACTCCTGGTGCTTCCGGTAGGTGGGTGTTCGCCGTCACAGGGTGTCCCCGTCGCGGGGCGTTGCCGTCGGTGGGGTCGCTCCCGGTGACGCCGGCCACTGGCATCGGGCCGACCTCGACAGCAGGTCGAAACGATTCGATCGAAACGTTTCGACCAGGCTACTGGCGCCCAGCCCGGACGGTCAAGGAGGTGGCTGGGCATCACACTTCTCCCGGCCGGCGCGGTCCGCGGCGCCGACATCGTGGCACGCAGCAACGCACGTGCGCGGATCTCGTGGCACGCAGCGACGCACATGCGCGGATCTCGTGCGCAGGATCAGCCGACCGCGCACCGGCCGAGCCTGCGCAGCGACTCGGCGATTCGGCAGCAACCCCGGCGATTCGCCGGCAGCGACCCCGATCACCTGACTGAGGGGACCTCGGGCGTGCGTCGCGACGCGGGCGCGGGTCAGGCCGAGACCTGGGCCGTTGGTGGGGTGCCCAACGTGTGTCGGGCGATGACCCGGCCGTACAGCGTGGTCCGCTGAACGGCGGGACGCCCTTCGGCGGCGGCCAGGGCGCGGAGCCCGTCGGCGTCCAGGCCCTGCCCGTGGGTGGCCCCGGCGGCGCGGGAGATGTTCTCCTCCATCAGTGTTCCGCCGAGGTCGTTGACGCCCGCGCGCAGCAGCTGCCGGGCGCCGACCGGGCCGAGCTTGACCCAGGACGCCTGGATGTTGTCGATCGTGCCGGCGTAGACGATCCGGCCGACCGCGTGCATCAGCACCGATTCCCGCCAGGTCGGCCCGCGCCGGGCCCCCCGCTTGAGGTAGACCGGGGCGGCCATGTGCACGAACGGCAGGGGCACGAATTCGGTGAATCCACCCGTCTGGGCCTGCAGCGCCCTGGTCCGCAACAGATGCCGGGCCCAGTGCCGAGGATGTTCGACCGACCCGAACATGATCGTCACGTTGCTGCGCAGCCCGATCGAGTGCGCGGCCCGGTGCACCTCCAGCCACTCGTCGGTGGTGATCTTGTCCGGGCAGATCACCCGGCGGATCTCGTCATCCAGGATCTCCGCGGCGGTCCCCGGCAGCGTCTTCAGGCCGGCCGCCTGCAGCCGCCGAAGGTAGTCGACCAGCGGCTCGCCCAACCGCTTCGCACCCTCGTGTACCTCCAACGCGGTGAACCCGTGGATGTGCAGACCAGGCACGGCGTCGTGCACCGCCTGCGCCACGTCGACGTAGAAGTTGCCGTCGAAGTGCGGGTGAATGCCGCCTTGCAGGCACACCTCGGTCGCGCCGCGGTCCACCGCCTCGCGGGACCGGGCGGCGATGTCATCCAGCGACAGCAGGTACGGCCGGCCACGCAGGTTCAACGACAGCGGGCCCTTGGAGAACCCGCAGAAGGTGCACCGGAAGGTGCACACGTTGGTGTAGTTGATGTTCCGGTTGATCACGTAGGTGACGTCGTCGCCGACCAGCGCCCGGCGCAGCTCGTCGGCCAGTTCGGCCACGGCTGGCACCTCCGGACCGCGCGCCCCGAAGAGGGTGACGATCTCCCGCTCACCGAGCTCCTGGCCGGCCCGGACACCGTCCAACACCTCGGCCACCGCCCCCCGCGCGAACGCCCGCCCGGGAATCAGCACCGGCGGGGTGACGTCGGCGCCCGAATACCAGGCGGTGGACCGCCGGCCGATCTGGATCACCTCCGCGCCGGTGCCGACATTGGCGGCGGCGCCGTGCTTCTCCGGCCACACCGCGCCCGGGTCGTCTCGGGCCAGACCCTGCGCGTCGGACCGGTCCAGCACGGGGAACCGGGTCGCCGGGTCCAGCCAACGGTCGGGGTCAAGGGCGAACTCGGGGTAGATGGTCATCCGCGGAGCCAGGGTGTGCCCGGCTTCCTCGGTCGCGGCCTGCAGCGTGCGCAGCGCCGGCCAGGGGCGCTCCGGATTCACGTGGTCGGCGGTGACCGGTGACACCCCACCCCAGTCGTCGATGCCCGCGGCCAACAAGCCGCCCAGCGCCTCGGTGTCGGTGAGGTTCGGGGGTGCCTGCAGATGCACGGAGGGCGGCAGTATCAGGCGGGCCAGCGCGATCGCCCGGATGTGCGTCTCCGGCGGACACGCCGGGGTGTCTCGCATTGCCGTGCCCGGCTTGGGCAGGAAGTTTTGCACGATCACCTCCTGCACGTGCCCGTGCCGGCGGTGCAGCTCCGCGATGGCCAGCAGCGCCTCGATCCGGTCGACCTCGGTCTCCCCGATGCCGACCAGGATCCCGGTGGTGAACGGGATGCCCAGCTCACCCGCGGCTTGCAACGTGGCCAGCCGCCGCTGCGGCGTCTTGTCCGGTGCGCCGCGGTGCGCGGCCAGGTCCGGCCGCAGCGATTCGATCATCATCCCCTGGCTCGGCGCCACCGTCCGCAGCCGGGCCAACTCCTCGCCGGAGACGGCGCCGGCGTTGGCATGTGGCAGCAGACCGGTCCCACTCAGCACCCGCCCGGCCACCGCCACCAGGTAGTCGACCGTGCTCGTGTACCCGTGCGCGTCCAGCCATGCCCGGGCCTGCGGGTACCGCCGCTCCGGCCCTTCCCCCAGCGTGAACAGCGCCTCGGCGCACCCGTGGGTGGCGCCCTGCCCGGCAACGGCCAACACCTCGTCCGGCGCCAGGTAGGCGTGCGGAAGGTGCCGCGGCGCGGTGGCGAAGGTGCAGTACCCGCAGCGGTCCGCGCACAGCTTGGTCAACGGGAGGAACACCTTGGGTGAGAACGTCACCCGGGTGCCGAACGCGGCATCACGGATCTCCCGGGCCGCCGCGGTCAGCGCGGCGGTCGACCGGTCGGACAATGCCTGCGCGGCAGACGCCGTGCGCGGATGGTGGGAGTTCGGGACGGTCACCGACAGTCCTCACTTTCAACTGCCTGCAGGTGAGACAACCGACACGGTACGGATCGGGCAGCACCGCAAGGCGCCCGACCCGCCTCGATGGCTCCGATCACGACACTGCCGCCGACCGGATCAGGTCACGAGGGACTGATCGGACTGCATCCTGGCCGAACCGTGCCCGCGACGACCGTGCCAGCAGAAATGCCTGCGCCGTCCTCTCCCAGCCGATCCGGCCCCGCACCTGTCGGACCATCACGGCGAAGCCCGCGTCCCGCAGGAGCCGCCCGATGGCATCCGGGTCGAGCCGGTAGGCCGTCAACGACAGGTCGTCATGCCCGTAGGCCTGTTCGATCTCGACCGGACCGTCGCCAACCTGGAACGCCAGCTGCAGCCGACCACCGGGCACCAGCACGCGCGAGAACTCGGCAAAGGCGACCGGCAGGACATCCGGGGGCAGATGGATGATCGAGTACCAGGCGACCAGCCCCGCGACGCTTTGATCCGGGAGGTCCAGCGCGGTCATCGTGCCGACCTCGAAGGCCAGGTGGGGGTGTCGCCGCCGAGCCTCGGTGACCATCCCGCGCGACAGGTCGATTCCCCGCACGTCCAGACCGAACTCGGCCAGTCGCCAGGTCATCCGACCCGGGCCGCAGCCCACCTCGACGACCGGGCCCCGCAGGCCGGCGGCGAATCGGGCCAGCACCGCCCGATCGACCGGGTCGGAAGGCAACCGGCCCTCGAGCAGCCGGGCGTAGTCGACGGCGACGGTGTCGTAGGCGAACCGGGTGCGTTCCAGGTGATCGACAAGCATGGACGGACGGTAGCGCCGACCTCCGACACATACCGTGACCTGCCGGTTTGCATCAGGCCCGAGCCGGCACGTCCACATCGGCAGGCGACGCCGTCCCGCCCCGTGCGCCGGTGCGCTCGGCGCCGATACCGGCGACGACCACGCATGCCAGGCCGGCCACGGGCAACGCTCCGGGCACCTGACCGAGCGCGACCAGACCGACCACCAGCGCGATCGCGGGCTCCAGGCTCATCAGGGTGCCGAACGCCGCCGCGGTCAGCCGGCGCAATGCCAGCATTTCCAGCGCGAACGGGATGACCGGCACCAGCAGTGCCAGGCCCAGGCCGACGACGACCAGTTCCCAGGTGAGCGCCGGGATGGTGGCCGGCCCGGCGATCAGGGTCGCGGTCATGCCGGCCACCGGCATCGACACGGCCAGACCCTTGATGCCGGAGACGTCGTCGCCGACGTGCTGGGTCTGCAGGATGTACGCCGCCCAGCAACCCGCCGCCGCCAGGGCGTACAGCACGCCGACGAGGTCGACGGTCCCGTGCCACGGCTCGGTCAGCAGCACCACACCGGCCGCGGCGGGGACCACCCACAGCCGCGCGCGTCCCCGACCACGCCAGGTCGCCACCGACAGCGGTCCGAGGAACTCCAAGGCGCTGGCCGTGCCCAGCGGCAGCCGGGCCGCCGCTGCCATGAAGAACATGGTGAGGCCGGCCGTGACGATTCCCAGGGCCACGCAGGCCAGCAGGCTCGACCGGTTGAACCACGATCGTCGCGGCCGGACGAGCACCAGCAGTAGCACGCCGGCCCATGCCAGCCGCAGCCACGCGGCCCCTTCGGGACCGAGACGGTCGAACAGGCCGACCGACGCGGCCAGCCCCAGTTGGACGAAGATCATCGCGGCGACCGCCATCCCGGCGCCGGCACGGGTCGAACTGAACATGCCGTCCATCAGAGCAGCAGCCAAATGTTCATGTCCACGTCAGAATCATGAAGTGATCATTCATAGATCGTGGATAATCGAGCAGTGGACACCAGGCGGTTGCTGTTCCTGTGCGAGTTGGCCCGCCTCGGCTCGATGCAGCGCGTGGCCGACGAGCTACGGGTGACGACGTCCACCGTGTCTCAGCAAATCGCGGCACTGGGCCGGGACTTCGGCTTACGGGTGATCGAACCGGACGGCCGGCGGGTCCGGCTCACCCCCGCCGGGCGTCGCCTGGCCGAGCACGCCAGCGTGATTCTGGCCGCGGTCGACGCCGCCCGCAGGGATCTGGGCTCGGACGACCCCGGCGGCACGGTGACCGTGGCCGGCTTCGCCACCGGAATCCGGCTCGCCCTGCTGCCGGCGATCCGCCGGCTGTCGACCGAGCACCCCGGGATCACGCTGCACGTACGTGAGCACGAACCACCGGAGGCCGTCGCGGCGCTGGCCGCCGGAGCCGTCGACCTCGCGCTGGTGTACGACTACACCCTCGCGCCGATCCGGTTCCAGCGGTCGCTCGACGTCGTTCGCCTCTGGTCGGCCCGCTGGAGCCTGGCGGTGCCGGCCGAGGCGGTCATCGATCCGCTCGACACCCACGACACGCCACAGGTCGTGCGTCGCTACCGGGATCATCGGTGGATCGTGAACTCCCGCAACACCGCCGACGAGCAGGTGCTGTGCACGCTGGCCTCATCCGCCGGGTTCGAGCCCGAGATCGCCCATCGGGCAGACAGTCTCGATCTCGTCGAGGACCTGATCCGGTCCGGCCAGGGGGTGGGTTTGCTGCCCGCGGACGGCCCGGCCACCCCCGGCATCCGGCTGTTGCCGCTGGACAGTCCGGCCGCGCTGCTGCGCGCGTTCGCAGTCACCCGGCGAGGGCACACCGAATGGGCACCGCTGGCGATCGTCCGTGATCTGCTCGCGGAGTACGCGACGTCGAATCGTTTCGAATAACCTGACCCCATGACCCGCGCCCGGGCGACCCTCGCCCAGGTCGCCGCCCTTGCAGGCGTCTCGGTGTCCACCGCGTCGTTGGCCTTCAGCGGGTCCGGCCCGGTGTCCGCGCCGACCCGGGACCGCGTGCTCGCCGCGGCCCGGAAACTGGACTACGCCGGCCCCGACCCACGCGGCCGGTCGCTGCGGCAGGGCCGGTCCGGGATCATCGGCGTCATCCTGGAGGAACGGGTGCTGGCCGCCTTCCGCGACCCGATCAGGATCGCGGTCCTGGACGGCATCGCCGAGGAGACGACGTCGCAGGGCCGCGGACTGCTGCTGCTGTCGGACGTCGGCGCGGGCGTCGACGCGATCTCCGGTGCCAGCATGGACGCGGCGATCCTGCTGGGCCACAGCACCCGGTTCGGGCGGACGGTCGACCTGCTGCGCCGGCGGTCGTTGCCGATCGCCGCGGTCGGCGGTCCCGCCCACGAGGGCGTCCTGACCATTTCGATCGACGACGAGGAGGCCAGCGCCACGGTGGCACGCCACCTGGCGGAGCTGGGTCACCGGGACGCGGCGATCGTCACCCTTCCACTGTTGAGCGTCGATCCGACCAGGCCCGATCCGAACCCGAACCATGGCCCCCTGACGCCGACGGCCGAGAGTGCGGCCAACGTCGCCGTCACGCTGGACCGGATCCGAGGCGTCCGCACCGTCTTCTCGGCCAGCGGCGGGGTGATCGCCCCGGACAGCTCGGTCGAGGCGGGCATCGTCGCCGGTCATTCGCTGCTGGACGACCCGGTCGGCCGGCCGACCGCGGTCGTCGCGCAGAGCGACCTGCTGGCGGCCGGCGTCATCCGCGCCGCAGCCGAACTGGGACTGTCCGTCCCGGACGATCTGTCGGTCGTCGGGTTCGACGGCATCGGGCTGGATCGGGTCATCGCGCAGGACCTGACCACGATGGCACAGCCGGCCGCGGAGGAAGGCCGGACGGCCGGACGGGCCGTGCTGGACATGCTGGACGGCGGGCGGCCCGCACCCATGCGGTTCCGCTGTCGATTCCATCGGGGCGCGACCATCGCCCCGCCCCGTTGACCGCATCGCAATCCGGCGGACCGGGCCGTGCCTCTCGAGCGGGCCCACACTGATCCCATGATCACCCTGTTCGGCAAGTCCGCGCTGCTGACGGCGGCCACGGACCGGTGTTCCCGTCGTGCAGGCGGCCGCCGCCCCGGCCGTGGGGTCCGCGCTCCGGCCGCTGACCGGCCTCGCGGTGTCCGCGGTCGCCGCCGGGGCCCGGTCCGACGACGCCGGACTGGCCGTGTTCCGGAGCCCGCTGTGGGTGCTGCTGTCCGGCGCGCACCCGCTCGACGAACCGGATGATCCGGGCCTGCTGGGCCCCTACGCCGCTGCCACCGGTGAGGCGATCCTGCGGCTGGTCGAGACGCTCGATGTACCGACCGTTCTGGCCGTCGAGGACCTGCACTGGGCGGACCCGGACACGCTCGCCACGATCGAGTTCATGGCGGGGCGGCTGCGGGGTCGGCGAATGGTGCTGCTGTTGACGATGCGCGGCGGGGAGAGCGATGTGGCTGCCGCGGTCGGCGTCCGACTCGGCCGGCACGCGTGGTCGACCGTCCTGGAACTGGTCCCGCTCACCCGCGCGGACACCGCCGAGATGGTGGCCGCCGCGGGTGGAGAAGTGGACGGGCGGGCGACCCGGGCATTCGATTTCGCCCGCGCTCAAACCCCACCTTCTGCATGGTCAACCTCCTTCTGCATGGTCAACCTCAGGCCAGGGCCGCGCGGATCTCGTCGACGGTCCGCGCCGCCGCGTCCCGCAGCTTCGGCACCGACGGACCGGCGCCCAGCACCTGACGGCTGGTACTGGGCAGCAGCGCGCCGTGCGCATCGGCGAAGATGGTCCGCAGGTCCTGCGCGGTCGCGCCCTGGGCACCGAGTCCGGGCGCCAGCAGCGGACCGTTCACGCCGGTCAGATCCACCCCGGTCCGGCCGACCGTGGCGCCGACCACCAGCCCGATCGATCCGACCGGGTCGTCCCCGGCGTTCAGCGCGCCGACCTGGTCGACGATCGACTGGGCAACCGTCTTCTCGTCCTCGGTCAGCGCGTGCTGCACCTGCGGGCCTTCCGGGTTCGACGTCAGCGCGAGCACGAACAGCCCGCGCCCTTCCGCGAGCGCGACGTCGATGGCAGGCAACAGCGACCCGAATCCCAGGTAGGGGGAGACGGTCAACGCGTCGGCGGCCAGCGGTGCCTCGTGCGTCAGGTATGCCGCGGCGTAGGCAGCCATCGTGGAACCGATGTCGCCACGCTTGCCGTCGAGGATCGACAACGCCCCCGCCTCCCGGCACGCGACGAGAACCTCCTCCAGCACCGCGATCCCGGCCGCACCGTGTGCCTCGAAGAACGCCGACTGCGGCTTGAGCACGGCCACGGTGGACCCGAGTGCCTCCAGCACGGTCATCGCGAACCGCTCCAGGCCTCCGGCGTCATCGGGCAGATCCCATGCCTTCAACAGTCCGGGATGAGGGTCGATGCCGACGCACAGCGGGCCGCGGGCGTCGAGCGCGGCCACCAGGCGATGGCCGAACGGTTCGGTGATCGTCACGGATCAGATCCTTCCACCGCACGAACGCACCGGGCGCACCACGGGCGCCGACCCGCCGGGGCGGTCCCGCCGGGAGCCGCGCGCGTCCAGCGAGGCGAGCGAGTGCACGGTGGCCGCCGACGACTGAATGCTGTGCGGGTTCGGCGGGCCTGTCGAAGCCGCACGGGATTCACTCGACCGGCGGCCGACCGGCCGAGCCCGCCTCCCGTGCCCGGGTGTCCGCGGAAGCCGACTGCGCGGCGATCGCCCTTCGCAACGCGGTCAGCAGGGGCGGACCTCCGTAGATGAAACCGGTATACAGCTGCAGCAGGACGGCGCCGGCGTCGAGCATGCGCAGCCCGTCGTCGACCGAGGAAATGCCGCCGACACCGATGACCGGCAGATCGCTGCGCCTGGTGATGAACCGGACCACCTCGAGCGAACGCGCGGTCAGCGGACGGCCGGACAGCCCCCCCGGCTCGCCGGCGATGGCCGCCTCGCCCGGTGCGATGCCCTGCCTGGAAAGCGTGGTGTTGGTTGCGATCAGACCTTCGATGCCCCGATCGACGCACACCTCCAGCAGGTCGCCGATGGCCTCGTCGGTGAGATCCGGAGCGAGCTTGACCAGCACGGGCACGGGCCGGCTCGGTTGCCGACCCCCGGGCCCCTGCCGGTTCCAGGCAAGGCTGCCCGCTTCCGCGGTCAACGCACCCAGCAGCTCGTCCAGCGGACCGCGGTCCTGCAGGGTGCGTAGCCCGGGCGTGTTCGGGCTGGAGACGTTGACGGCGATGTAGTCGGCATACGGATACACCGCGCGCAGGGAGGTCAGGTAGTCACCGACCGCGTCGTCGATCGAGGTGATCTTCGACTTGCCGAGCGAGATGCCCAGCGGAACGCCGATCCGGCCCGTGCGGGCCAGTCGCTCGGCCAACGCCTCCGCGCCGGCGTTGTTGAAGCCCATCCGGTTGATCACCGCGCCGGACTGCGGAAGCCGGAAGAGCCTGGGTTTCGGATTTCCCGGCTGCGGCTGCGCGGTGACGGTGCCGACCTCGACGTGCCCGAACCCGAGGGCGGCCCAGGCCTTCAGCGCGACCCCATCCTTGTCCATCCCCGCCGCAAGGCCCACGACCGAGGGGAAGTCGACTCCGAACACGGTGCACGGGGCCGGATGCCGTCGTCGGATGCCGCCGAGCACGCGCAGCGCAGCGGGCGATCGGGACATCCTGCCCAGGACCGACAGAGTGCGGTGGTGCGCGGTTTCCGGGTCCCCCAAGCCCATCCGGAACAGCACCGGCCGGACCAGCCGCTGGTAGGCGAATTCGCCGGCCGTCATTGCGTCTCCCCCGTCGGCGGCATCGGTCAGCCGGCCCGTTCCCGGCCGGCCCGCAGCCGACCGTGCAGCACCTGCAGCGGCGCCACGCCCACATCGGACCTGTTGAGGGCCTCGATGCCCTGGATGGCCGCTGCCGCGCCGGCGACCGTGGTGATGCACGGGATGTCGGCGGCCACCGCGGCTGTGCGGATCTCGTAGCCGTCGATGCGTGGGCCGCTCTGCCCGTACGGCGTGTTGATGATCAGGTCGACCTTGCCGGCCCGGATCAGCTCCACGACGGTGCCCTCACCGCTGCCCTGGCCCTCGAAGTACTTGGCGACGACCTCGACGTCCATCCCGTTGCGCTGCAACATCTCCGCAGTCCCCTCGGTGGCCACGATCTTGAACCCGAGGTCCGCAAGGCGCTTCACCGGGAACACCATCGCCCGTTTGTCCGCGTTGGCCACCGACACGAAGACGGTGCCCTTGGTCGGCAGCGACCCGTACGACGCTGTTTGTGATTTCGCGAATGCCGGGCCGAAGGACGTGTCCACGCCCATCACCTCGCCGGTCGACCGCATCTCCGGCCCGAGCAGCGAGTCCACCCCGGACCCGTCGCGGCGGCGGAATCGGTGGAAGGGCAGGACGGCTTCCTTCACGGCGACCGGCGCGCCGACCGGCAGGGTGCCGCCGTCGCCGGTCGGCGGGAGCATGCCCTCCGCGCGCAGGTCGGCGATGGTGGCGCCGAGCATGATCCGGGACGCGGCCATGGCCAGCGGCACCGCCGTGGCCTTCGAGGAGAACGGCACCGTGCGGGACGCCCGCGGATTGGCCTCCAGCACGTACAGCACCTCGTCCTTCAGGGCGTACTGCACGTTGAGCAGCCCACGCACGCCGACGCCAAGCGCGATGGCCTCGGTGTGCGCTCGAACCTTCGCGATGTCGCTGCGGCCCAACGTGATCGGCGGCAGCACGCACGCCGAGTCGCCGGAGTGGATGCCGGCCTCCTCGATGTGTTCCATCACGCCCCCCAGGTACACCTGCGTCCCGTCGCACAACGCGTCGACGTCGATCTCGATGGCGTCGTCGAGGAACTTGTCCACCATGACCGGCCGGTCCTCGCTGACCTCGGTGGCCCGGGCGATGTAGTCGGCGAGAGAAGGCTCGTCGTAGACGATCTCCATGCCGCGGCCACCGAGCACGTAGGACGGGCGGACGAGGACCGGGTAGCCGATCCTCTCGGCCACCGCCCTCGCGTCCGGGAACGAGACCGCCATGCCGTACGCGGGGGCGGGCAGGCCGGCCTCCCGCAGCAGCGTGCCGAAGCGGTCCCTATCCTCGGCCAGGTCGATCGCGTCCGGTGATGTGCCCAGGATGGTGACACCGGTCTCCTGCAGCTCCTGGGCGAGCTTGAGCGGGGTCTGCCCGCCCAGCGTCGGGATGACCCCGGCGACGGTGCCGGACTGCTGCTCGGCGTGGATGACCTCCAGGACGTCCTCAACGGTCAGCGGCTCGAAATACAGCCGATCGGAGGTGTCGTAGTCGGTGGACACCGTCTCCGGATTGCAGTTGACCATGACCGTCTCGTACCCGGCCGCGCGCAGCGCGAGAGCGGCGTGCACGCAGGAGTAGTCGAACTCGATGCCCTGCCCGATCCGGTTGGGTCCGGAACCCAGGATGATCACCTTGGGTCGCTCGCGCTGCGGGGCAACTTCCGACTCGGCAGCCTCAGCGTCCGTTTCATACGCCGAGTAGTGGTAGGGCGTCGAGGCCGCGAACTCGGCCGCGCAGGTGTCCACCGTCTTGTACACCGGCCGGATCCCGTTGGACCAGCGGTACTCCCGGAGCGCGCGTTCGGTGCCGAACTCGGGCCGCAGCGCGGCGAGCTGCCGATCCGACAGGCCGTACCGCTTGGCCCGGCGGACCAGCTCCGGGGTGAGCTCCGCGGCGTCTCGCACCTGCTCGCCGATCCCGCGGATCAGGTCGACCTGGTCCAGGAACCAGGGGTCGATACCGGTGGCCTCGTGCAGTTGCTCGACCGTGGCGCCGGAGGCCAGGGCCTGCATGACGCCGTAGATCCGGCCGTCGGTCGGGGTCCGCAGCTGATCGAGAAGTGCCGCCACATCACCGGTCTCGGCCGGAGCGCCGGTCCAGAAGCCGCCGAGCTTGGTCTCCATGGACCGCATGGCCTTGCCCAGCGACTCGGCGAACGACCGGCCGATGGCCATCGCCTCGCCGACCG
>CAYZBB010000085.1:0-27590 GCA_964476495.1 uncultured Actinomycetes bacterium
GGGCCCGTTCCCTGTGGTTCAGCAAGAGCCGCGGCCACCGCATCATCACCTTCGACCGGTCCGTGGTCGAACTCGACGAGGGCCGTTCGAAGGGCCGACCCGCAGCGGTGCAGTCCACCGGCTCCAATCCCTCGATCGCCGACCGCCTCGGCGCCGAGGAGGGCGCGCCGAAGGCCGGCTGAGGCCTGCCTCTCGATCGGGCCTCTCCATCGGGCCCGCCGCGCTGATCAGGACGAGATCGGCAGCCGCGCCCGCAAGGTCGTCCCCCCGCTCGGCGGGCTGGTCAGCTCGAACGTGCCCCCCAGCACGTCGACCCGGTCGACCAGCCCGCTGATGCCGGTGCCCTTGTCGACGGATGCCCCACCGCGACCGTCGTCGGTGACCTCCACGTCCAGTGCCTCGTCGGTGCCGACGAGGCGGACGGCCACCTTGGTGGCGTCCGCGTGTTTGACGACGTTCGCGACGGCCTCGGCAACGACGAAGTACGCGGTGCTCTGCACCGGGTCGGGCAACGAGCTGACGCCGGCGATGTGCAGGCTGGTCCGCAGCGGCAACCGGTCGACCAGGTCCTCGGTGGCGGCCGCGAGACCCCGCTCGACCAGCGAGGACGGCATCACTGCATGCACGAGGGCGCGCAGCTCGGCGGCCGCGGAGTCGATCCCGCGGCGCAGGTCGACGGCCTGGCCGCGGGTCGGCGCGGCCGGGTCCAGGCCGATCGCCAGTTGCTGTGCCTGCATCGCCAGCAGCACCAGCTGAACCTGGATGCCGTCGTGCAGATCCTGGGCGATCCGCTTGCGTTCCCGGTCCGCGGTCTGGACCAGTCGCTCCCTGGAGCGTCGCAACGACTGTTGCGACGTGCGCAGCGCGGCGATCAACCGTTCGCGGTCGACGCCCAGAGCGACCACCCGACCCGCGGTCGAGACCAGTTCCGGATCGGCGATCAGTTCGGAGTCGTAGACGATCGCGCCGATCGGCTGGCCGGACAGCTCGATCGGCACCGACGACCGCAGCGAACCCGGCTCGGGCAGCACGACCGGCCGCCCGGCGGAGTCGACGAACCGGCGGTGGTCCGGCATCCAGAACACGACCTCCAACGAGCGGTCGCCGAGTACCGAGGCCAGAGCGACCGACAGGTCGGATCGTTCCCCCGGCGCCCCCAGCCAGGTCGCCAGCTCCTCGATCTCACCGGTCCGCGCGAACCCGCCGCGCAGGACGGCCAGTGCGAACGCGATCGGGATGGCTGCCACCACCACGATCTGGCTGGCCGCCAGGAATACCGGATCGAGGTTCAGCATCGGGGCGAGCACGGCGGAGGACAGCGGAATGTAGAGCACGGCGAACGTGCCGTAGCCGAACAGCGGTATCAGCACCCGACGCTGATACGGCAGCGCCCGCCGCAACCGGCCGGCCAGAATCACTGCCGTCGCGATCATCACCGCCGCCCCGGCGATCTGCTGGATCCGCGTGCCGGCGGCGAGCAGCTCGGGCCGGTCGGCGATGAACACCGGCAGCCCGGCGGCCGCGCCGTCGAACGCATACAGCGGGAACTGCAGCACCAGCACCACGCAATAGCCTCCGAGCACGGTGACGCGGGACGCGGTGCCGCGGATCCGTCCCGCGGGAAACGCGTGCAGCAGGTGGACGGTCACCGCAAGCGGGGCCGTGGCGAAGACCGCGCCGACGGCGGCAACCGCCGGGATCGTGCTGCTGACCGCCTCCCCGAGCGTCATCGCGAGCCCACCGAGCACCAGCAGCGCACCGAGCCCGTTCGACGGGCGGCGCCACCAGGCGAGCACGCCGGCCAGCACCCAGATCCAGCCGGCGGCGGTGTACAGCAGGTACGCCCAGGTCGGGTTGGACTGCTCGGTGATCAACACGACAAGCAGCAGGGAGCTCCCACCGAGAACGGCGGCCGACAGGTACAGCAACGACCTGCGCAACGACCGGGCCAGGCCCGATCGAACCGCCACCAGCGCGGGCATCCTGGATCACCGACCCGATCAGGCCGTCGACGTCGTACCGGTCAGGTACCTCAGCACGGCCAGCACCCGGCGATGCCCGTCGTCGTCGTTGGGCAGCCCGAGCGCGTCGTAGATGCGTGACGTGTGTTGCACCACAGCCTTTTCGGTGATCACCAGCTCGGCAGCGATGTACCCGTTGCTCCGCCCCTCCGCGACCAGCTTGAGCACCTCGTGCTGCCGGGGGGTGAGCCTGCCGATGACGTTGTCGTCCAACCGGGCCCGGGCCACCATGATGGCCACCACCTCGGGGTCGATCACCGCACCGCCACCGTGGATGCGGCGCAGGTCGTCGCAGAAGGTCTCCACGTCGCCGATCCGCTGCTTGAGCAGATATCCGATGCCCCTGCGCTTCTCGGCCAGCAGTTCGATCGCGTAGCGGCGCTGCACGTGCTGGGAGAGCACGACGACGGACATCGCCGGGTAGGTGCGGGCGACGGTCAGGGCGGCGACCATGCCCTCGTCAGTGTGTGTCGGCGGCATTCGTACGTCGGTGATCACCATGTCCGGTTGGTGCCGTTCGGTCAGCTCCAGCAGCCCGGCGGCGTCGGCCGCGGCACCCGCGACCTCGAAGCCGGCGCTCTCCAGGACCAGCGTCAGGCCTCGGCGCAGCAACGCCTCGTCCTCGCCGATGACCACCCTCATGCCGTCCCACCTTGCCGCAGAACGGTGTCGTCCGCACCGCTTGGCCGGTTGCCGCCCAATTCTCGCCCGCGACCCGATTCGCGCCGTATAGGCCCAGGTCCCCAGCGCGAACTGGCGACCTGGGTCCATTCCGGTCGCTTGGTCGACCGGGGAAGGATCGAAGAGCCATCACCCGAGTGTGAAGGAATCCCATGAACCGACGCCTGCCCTTGGCCGCGGCGGCCGTCGCCGCCACGATCCTCGTCACCGCATGCACCGGCGGGGGAGGTGGTTTGACCACGACCACCGCCGTGCCGGCCGCCGCGTCGTCGGCCGCGCCCTCAGCGGCCACCCCGACGGGGACGCCCTCGGGAGCGCCGTCGGCCGGTGGGAATCCGGGCGCCGAACCGGGCGTGCCCACCAACGACGAGTACGTGGCGCGGGCGATCGACCAGGTCGATGGCATCGCCCAAGGTGTGCGCGACGAGACGGGAGTCCCGGGCATGGCGGTTGCCGTCGTGCACGGCGGGGAGATCGTGTTCGCCAAGGGCTACGGCGTTCGTGAGGTCGGCAAGCCGGAGACCGTCGACGCCGACACGGCGTTCCAGCTGGCGTCGGTGTCCAAGCCGATCGGCGCGACGGTGGTGGCGGCCGAGGTCGGCAAGGGCACCGTCGAATGGACCACCCCGATCGTCGAGCATCTGCCCGACTTCACCTTGGCCGACCCGTATGTCACGCAGCACGTGACGATCGCCGACATGTACTCGCACCGGTCCGGCCTGCCGAATCACGGCGGGGACGACTTGGAGGACCTGGGCTACGACCAGCAGCAGATCTTCGAGCGACTGAAGTACCTTCCGCTCAACCCGTTCCGCGCGATCTACAACTACACGAACTTCGGAATGACCGCGGCGGCGGAGTCGGTCGCGGCGGCCGCCGGCACCGACTGGTCGACGCTGTCCGAGCAGGACATCTACGGTCCCCTCGGCATGACCAACACCAGTTCCGACTTCGCCGACTTCCAGGCCAACCCGAACCACGCCGTCGGACACTCGCCGACCGGCGACGACTACCAGGCCAGGTACGTGCGGGACCCGGACGGGCAGTCGCCGGCCGGCGGCATGAGCGCCTCGGTGAACGACGTCGCGAAGTGGATGACCATGGTGCTGGCCGGCGGGACGGCACCGGACGGCACCGCGCTCGTGGACGGCGAGGCGCTGCGGGCCGCGATGACGCCTGTGATGCGGGGGGCGGACGGCAGCCCGACCCCGGCCCAGATCGACGCCCGGACCAGCTTCTACGGCTACGGTTTCGGCATCAACAGCGATGGATCGGGCCGTGTCCGGCTCTCCCATTCAGGGGCATTCTCGGCCGGCGCGGGCACCACGGTCCTACTCATTCCCAATCTCGACCTTGGCATCGTGGTGCTGGTCAACGCCACCGCCAACGGCGCCGCCGAGGCGGTCACCGCCGACTTCGCGGACATTGCCGAGTTCGGCACCCCGCAGCGCGACTGGCTGAGCCTCTACCGGGCCGGCCTGGCGACGGTGACCGCACCGGAGGGCGAGCTGGTCGACCAAACCGCACCTGCCAACCCGGCGCCTGCGTCTGCGAACTCGGCCTACGTCGGGACGTACCAGAACGACTACTACGGCCCGATCGCCGTCAGCGAGTCGGGCGGCGGCCTGCTGCTGACCGCCGGACCCAAGCCGATGCAGTACGCGCTGACCCACTGGGACGGGCAGACGTTCACGCTGAACCCGGCCGGGAACCGAGGCACCGAACCGGGCGGCGAGAACGTCGACAACGGCAGCCTGTCCGCGGTCACCTTCGACGTCAGCGGCGACTCCGCCGGGTCCGTCACCGTCGAGATGTGGAACCGCAACGGCCTGGGTACCTTCACCCGCTGATGTCCACCTCGATCCGGGCGGTCCGCAACGGACCGTCCGGACCGCAGAGTCGTGGGCAACAGGTCGTGGGCACAGCCGGTATCACGTGTGGCAGTGCGACCCGGTGTTCGGCTGTGGCGGCACGTCCAGCGACGGGTTGCGGTCGAAGAACCCGAACGGCTTGAGCCAGAACGAGATCGTGTCCACCGGCATGATCGGCCAGTCCTCCGGTCGGGTGATGTGGTGGATGCCGAACACGTACCAGAGCACGACGTCGGTATTCACCAACGACTCGTCGTCGGCGATCCACCTGGTCAACCCTTGGTCGGTCTCGCTCTGTGTGGGATACGTTCCAGCGGGCCACTTCTCGTCGTCGTGATGACGCGTCACCCATAGGGTGTGGCCCATCACCGGGGCCCGCAGATATTGCGCGCTGTTCGGATCCAGCATCGCCGGGAAGGCCGCGCCCGGCACCAGCTTGTAGGCCACCGGGGTGCCGAACGCATTGGTCTTGTTCGGGTTGACCACCTTCCACCCACGCTGGGTCCCGAAGTCGAAGTCCCTCGCCGACTGCGACTCCGACTCCACGACGGTCGACTCGGTGACAAGGGCCAACCCGTAGGGGTTGTCCGGACCGACCGGCAGCGCCCGTGAGTCGCTCTCCACGACGCTGTTCTGCTGCCCGTCGATGTCCAGGTCCAGCCGAGCGACCAGGAAGTGCTGGTGGAACGGGGCATAGGTGCGGTTGTCGACCAGGGTGCCGGTCCGCGGGGTCGGCGTCCCCTCGGGAACCGGTGTGCTGACCATGATCCCCGTCGCGCGCACCTCGCATTCGATGTTGCCGTCCTGGTAGAAGCGCCAGTACACGAGGTACTCGTAGTTGGCGACGGTGGCATGGATGGACACCACCATCCGCCGTTGGCGGCGCACCTCGGCCCGGCCGTTGACCGAGTCGACGTGCTTCCACAGGACCGCGTTGTCCTCCTCGTGCAGGCAGACCGCGTTCCTGATGGTGAACGGCTCACCCAGGCTGTCAGTGAGAACTGCGTCAATATAACGGATCTCGCCCAGACAGTCGCAGCCTAGCTCGAGCGACTGGGTCATGTAACCGATGCCCCACTCGCCGATGTCGTAGGCCGTGCGGCGGTAATGGTCGAAGCTCGGATCCCGGTAAGGCACCACCATCTCGGCGAACGACATGCGGTACGCGATGTCCCGCACGGTCCCGTGGTCGTCGTAGGTGACCTGGTGGATGACCGGCCCCTCGCGGTAGTTGAACGCGAGCCGCAGCGACCAGTTCTGCCAGGTGATCACGTTTCCGTCGACCTGGAACGACGGTCCGTCGGGCTGGGTGATCTCCAGCGGTTTGATGTCGTCACGCAGAACCTGGCCGGGTACGAGCGCCGGCTCGTACTCACCCATCACCGGCGCGGGTGCGGCTACCACGTCGGACCGGTCCATCTCCAACAGCTCCATCGTGTTCATGTCCACGATCAGTTTCATGCCGGACACCGGGTTGGCGTACGGGTTGCCGGTCGGGCTGGATCGCACCCAGATGTCGGCCCAGCCCAGGCGTCGGTCCCGGTACTGCTCCGGCATCAGCGCCCTTCCGTAGGTCCAGACGTCGATCAGCACCAGGTCCAGGTCGGTGATGCCCCGCTCGGCCAGCGCCGCGACCACCTCGGGGTTCGCCTTCATCGCGACCTCGCAGTCATGCCACTCGTCCGGGGTGAAATTGGGTGTCACGCCGGGGATGTGGGTGAAGGAGGCCACCCGGTCGCTGCCGGCGCCAGACTCGCCGAGCTCGACGACCGCCTCGTACGTCCTGTTGTCCGATCGGTCCCAGAGCACCGATAACGACCGCCGCACGATCGGGTCACCCTCCCGCCACGCCAGCACGTCGGCCTTGGCGGGCTCGTCCAGGGTGATCGAGGCGAACCGCCGGGTCGGGGTCAGATCGCCGGAGGCGCGCAGCGCCGCGGTGGTGCGCCGGAACTCCTCTGCGCTGAGCGGGTCGAGTGGATGACGGGGCACGGGCGCTCCTCCGGACGTCGTTTGACCAGCCTCCGGTCGGGGCGATGTCCACAGATCCGACGGCGACCGGACAGGTCGACCGTAGCCTTTGCGGTCCGATCAGGGCAGGGGTTGGCGACAAGCCGATCGTCCGTCCACGGCGGGGCGGGTTGCACCGCCCGCTCCTGCCCGGTGATGATGCGGGTCGACACCACCCATTCCTCGACGGGAGTTCGACCGTGCCCACTCCGCTGAAGGTGACGCAGCAGTACGACGCTCCGGCGGCGGATGTCTTCGCCCTGTTCAACGATGCCGACTTCATCCGGGGCCGGCTGGAGGATTCAGGAGCGCTCGACCCGCAGGTGATGGCGGTGGACAACACCGACGACGGCGTCACCATCGTGACCCGGCAGTCCATACCGGCGTCCGCGCTGCCGTCGATGGTCGCCTCGATGATTCAGGGCGACCCGGCCACCGAACGCACCGAGACCTGGAAGGCCGACGGTGACGGCTACACGGCTGACTTCACCCTGACCGTCAAGGGCGCGCCGGCAACGCTCAAGGGCACCATGTCGCTGACCAACGTGGGCACCGGTTCGACGCTGGATGTGGTCGGTTCGGCCGCAGTGCCGATCCCGCTGTTCGGCTCCAAGATCGAGGGCGTCATCGCCAAGCAGGTCGCCGAGTTGCTGGCCAGTGAGGAGACGTACACCCGCTCGCGTCTGGCGGGCTGACCGCACGCGGGATTTCGTCGGGCACCCCGGCCCTGGCAGCATGGGACGCCGTGTCCGATGATCGCCGTTTCGTGCTCACCCTCAGTTGTCCCGACCGCACCCGGATCGTCGCCCGCATCACCACGTTCCTGGCCGACGTCGGCGGCTGGATCACCGAGGCGGCCTACCACTCGGACGAGGAGTCCGGCCGGTTCTTCACCCGCCAGGAGATCCGCGCGGACTCGGTGTCGTTTCCCGTCACCGAACTGCGGCGCAGGTTCGGCGCGGTGGCCGGCGAACTCGACGCGGACAGCTGGCAGGTGGTCGACAGCGCCGACCGTAAGCGGATCGTGCTGATGGTGTCCCGGGAGGGTCACTGCCTGTACGAGTTGTTGTCCCGTTGGCACTCCGGAGAGCTGCCCGTGGACATCGGCGTGGTGATCGGCAACCGCACCGACCTGGAACCGGTGGCCAGACTGTTCGGCCTGCCGTTCCGGCACATCCCCGTGCCGAGCGACGACGCGGGGAAGGCCGCCGCGTTCGAACAGGTCCGCGTCGAGGCCGACATGCACGACCCGGACGCGATCGTGCTGGCCAGGTACATGCAGGTCATCCCGCCGGAGTTGTGCGCGGCGTGGGACGGGCGGCTGATCAACATCCACCACGGCTTCCTGCCCTCGTTCCGGGGCGCGCGCCCGTATCACCAGGCGTACGTGCGGGGGGTGAAGATGATCGGCGCCACCTGCCACTACGTGACTCCGGAGCTGGACGCGGGCCCGATCATCGACCAGGACGTCATCCGGGTCGACCATGCCGACTCGCCCGCTCACATGGTCCGCCTCGGCCGGGACATCGAGAAGGCGGTGCTGGCCAGGGGCCTCACCTATCACCTGGAGGACCGGGTGCTCCGGGACGGCCTGCGCACGGTCGTCTTCGCTTAGTCCGGACAATGCCCGAGCGAAGCCGGAGCGAAGGCCGGGGAATTCCGGCGAGCCGGATGACGTTGCCCAGGCTCGGTACCGGGACGACGATGGACCCGGCACATCCGGTGCCCGAGCGGGCTGAACGACCCTGAACAACACTGAACGACCCTGACGACACGGAGCGAACCCCTATGGTTGGCGAACCGGGCGAGCTGTACGAGCTGCACCTGGAGCGGGACGAGATCGAGACCCTCGACGATCCTGTGCTCATCGTTGCGCTGGACGGCTACATCGACGCCGGGTCGGGAGTGCGGCTGGCCGTCGACCACCTGCTGACCACGCCGAACACCGTCATCGGCACCTTTGACGTCGACCAGCTCATCGATTACCGCGCCCGCCGACCTATCCTGACCTACCAGCACAACGCATTCACCGACTACCAGCAGCCGGAGCTGGCGGTTCGCATCCTGACCGACGCGGACGGCACGCCGTTCCTGCTGCTGTCCGGGCCGGAGCCGGACAGCCAATGGGAGCGGTTCATCGCCGCGGTCGGCCAGATCGCCGACCGCTTCGCCGTCCGCCTCACCGTCGGCCTGATGGCCATCCCGATGGGGGTGCCACACACCCGGCCCACCGGCATGTCCGCCCACGCCACCCGGCCGGGGCTGCTGTCCGCCCGGGAGGACTGGCTCGGCATCATCCAGGTGCCCGGTCACGCCGTCGGGCTGCTGGAGTACCGGTTCGGCCGGGCGGGCAGGGACGCCATCGGGTTCGCCGCGCACGTGCCGCACTACATCGCCCGTTCGGACTACCCGGAGACCGCCCGCACGCTGATCCAGGCGACCGCGGATGCGACCGGCCTGCTGCTGCCCACGAGTGAACTGGACGAGGCCGCGGCCAAGGTCCGGGCGGAGCTGGCCAAGCAGATCGCCGACAACGCAGAGGTCGCCGAGATCGTCACCGCGCTGGAGCAGCAGTACGACGCCTATGCCGCGGCGACCGGCCAGAGCCTGCTGGCCCAGTCCGCGCCGTTGCCCACCGCCGACGAGCTGGGCGCACAGTTCGAGGCGTTCCTGGCCGACCGGGAACCGCCCGCGGCCCCCTGACTGGACCCACCCGGAATCGGACCGAGGTCCCCCCGGGGAATCGATCTGCCGGATTCCGCCCCGTTCCCGCCCGACGACCGGGCCGGACCTGGCAAATCGGCGGCCCGCGTCGGCGTACTGTGCGGCCTTGTGGCGTACGACAATCCCACGCTGTCGCTGCCGGTCAAGGAGCACGGGCCGGTCCGGGCGATCGGTGCGCGTGTCCTGGTCGCGGTGATGTGCGTGGTCGTCACCACCGTGGTGGTGTACGTCGAGCGCGCCGACTACCGTGACCTCGACGGGCAGATCGACACCTGGCTGGACGCCCTGTACTACGCCACCGTCACCCTGTCCACCACCGGATACGGCGACATCACCCCGGTCACCGAAGCCGCCCGGCTGACCAACATCATCGTCATCACCCCGCTGCGGTTCCTGTTCCTGATCGTTCTGGTCGGCACCACCATCGAGGTGCTGACCGAGCGGAGCCGCCAGCAATTCCGCACGACCCGCTGGAGAAAGCGCGTGAAGAAGCACACGGTCGTCATCGGCTACGGCATGAAGGGCCGCTCCGCCGTCTCCGCGCTGATCGATCAGGGCTACCCGGCCGACCACATCGTGGTGGTGGACAGCGACGGTTCGAACATCAAGGCGGCGACCGGCGACGGGTGCGTCGGCGTGCTCGGCGACGCACGCCGCGAGGAGGTGCTGCGGCAGGCCGCCGTCCCGAGCGCCACCCAGGTGATCGTGGCGGCCGACCGCGACGACACCAGCGTGCTCGTCACCCTGACCGCACGCAGGCTCGCGCCGACCGCCACCATCGCCGCGGCGGCCCGCGAGGAACAGAACATCGAGGTCCTCAGGCAGGGCGGGGCCGATGTGGTCATCCCAACCGCGGAATCCGCCGGCCGCATGCTCGGCCTGTCGATCTTCGCGCCCAACGCGGGCGAGGTCATCGAGGACCTACTGGAACCCGTTGCCGGACTTCAGATCTCGGAGCGCGAGGTGCGGCCGGAGGACGTCGGCCTGGCCCCGGCCCGGCTGCAGGCGCGCGGCGAGATCGTCCTCACCGTCATCCGCAACGGGGTCTCCCACCGCTTCGACTCCGGTGGCGTGAAGGTGTTCCAGCCGGGCGACCGGATCGTGGTGATCAAGGCGAACGCCGAGCACCCCCAGGCGCTGTCCAGCCGATCCCGCACCCGCCGTGCGATGGAACCGGACCGCACCGGACTGGCCGACCGCTCCCGGCTGCCACCGGGCGCGGAGGTTCGGGAGCCACCCGACCCGGTCCGGCCGACGGTCCGAGATCTGCGGTGAAAGCGCCCCGGACGCCCGGGCCTGCATCGTTCAGCGTTCGAGACAGCCGCGCAGCTTCTCGGTGATGGCCCGCAACCAGCGGGAGACCTGCATCTGACTGACCCCGACTTCACGTCCGATGCGGGACTGCGACCAGCCGTTCTCGAATCGCATGTGCACCACCTCCCGCTCCCGTTGGCTCAGCTCGTCCAACAGCCGCCGCACGGTCGCGCGGTCCTCGACCCGGCGCAGTGCAGGGTCCTCTTCGCCCCAGGCCAGGGCGATCGCCAGACCCACCCCCAGCCCCTCGTCCAGCGAGCGTGGCCGGCAGTACGCGGCTGCCGCGCGGGCCTCCCCGATGTCGTCGATCCGGGCCCCGGTGACCGATGCCAGCTCGGCATCCGTGGGTCCGCTTCCGTCCGGGTGTCGGTACAGCTGCTCGGCCTCACCGATCGCGGCCCTGAGTTCCTGGATCCGGCGTGGCGGGCGGACCAGCCACGAGTGATCGCGGAAGTACCGCCTGATCTCCCCGACGATCGTTGGCACCGCGAACTGCAGGAAGTCGTCGCTGCGCCCCGGCCGCCAGCGTTGCACGGCCTTGATCAACCCCATGCAGGCCAGCTGCTCCAGGTCACATCGCTCGACCCCGCGGCCGGAGTAGCGCGCGGCCAGCGATCGGGCGACCGGCAGATACTCGGTCACCACCTGCTGCCGGCAATCCGCCAGTTCGTCCGGATCGGAGCAGGTCACGCTGTATTCGAGCAAGTCACGGACCCGCCGGGCGCGTTCGCCGGTCGGTGCGGCGGTGATGTGGCCCGACGACGAACGACGGCCGACGCGGCGCCGACCCGCCTCGGGAGCGGTTGGAACAGGAACATCCAGCACTGGGGACACGAGGAACTCCGGAATTCTCGGACCGTTCCTGGCGCCTCTGCTGGACCAGAACCCCATGACATCACAGGGCTCAGGTCAATTCAACGCCGGATCGGGCTACCCGGACGGAGACCGTTCGTCACGGCGCGGGCGCCGGACCGCCTGCGTTACGGTGTTGCCGCCCTGTTCGGCGGCGCCGCGCCCGGCGGTACGACAACGTGAGGAGTACCTCATGGCAGATCTCGACGGCACTCCCACCGCCGATGGCAGGACTCTCATTCTGATGCGCCATGCCGCCGCCGGCGCCGCGGCACGCGACCACGATCGACCGCTCACGCCGGACGGCGTGCTGGTCGCGACCGACGCCGGCCGCTGGATCAAGGTCTGCCTACCGCCCGTCGACCTGACGATCTGCTCGACCGCCACCCGTACCCGGCAGACGTTCGCGGCCGCCGGTGTCGGCGGCGACGTCCGCTACTCGGACGAGCTGTACGGCGGCGGCGTGGACGACATCCTGGACCAGGTCGCCACCGCGCCCGCCGGCGTGCGCACCCTGCTGGTGGTCGGACACGCCCCGACGATCCCGTCGACGGCCTGGGAGCTGGTCACCCAGGCCCGGCTGCGGTCCGCCCAGCCCGAGGACCCGGTCGACGACTCCGACCAGTGGCGGGACGACCTACGTCATTTCGCGGCCGGCACGTTCGCCGTGCTGACCACCACCGGCACATGGACCGAACTGTCCGACGTCGGGGCCACGCTCCGGCAGGTTCGTCACCCGATGCGCTGACCGCCCGCCTCGCGGTCCTGCCGTTCTCGGCACCATCCCTGGCCGGCCGCGGATCAGGCAGGCATGTCCTGCCCGATGTCGATCAACGCCTGGTTGAGCTCTGAAAACAGGGCGGGACCGGCCACCAGCAGGCCCGGCTGTCCCGCGATCGGCGAGGTGCGGATCGCCAGCGCGCCGGCCTCCTGCGCGATCAGACCGCCTGCCGCCACGTCCCATGCCTTGACGCCCTCCTCGAAGTAGGCGTCGACCGAGCCCGACGCCACCGCGCACAGGTCCAGCGCCGCAGCGCCGATGCGTCGGATGTCCCGGATCCGCGGCAGCAGCCGGCCGACCAGGATGCCCTGCCGACGACGGGCCTCCGCGTCGTAGCCGAATCCGGTTGCGACCAGCGCCCGCTGGATCGGGATCGGGTCGTTGACCCGCAGCGGTTTGCCATCGACGCTCGCGCCGACACCGCGGATGGCATGGAAGGTGCGTTTGGCGACGGGGTTGTGCACCACCCCGACGAGGGGTCCGTCCTCGTCCTCCACCGCGACGCTGACGGCGAAGGTATCCAGCTGGTACAGGTAGTTGACGGTGCCGTCGAGCGGGTCGATCACCCATCTGATGCCTGTCCCGGACTCGCGCTCGCTGCCCTCCTCGGCCAGCAGCCCGTCGTCGGGACGCTCCTGGGAGATCAGCCTGACCAGGGTCGTCTCGGCCACCCGGTCGGCCTCCGTCACCGGGTCGGTCGCCGACGACTTGGTCGCGACCGTCTCGACCTTGCCGTACCGGCTCATCAGCTCGCGTCCGGCGGCGCGGGCTCCGCGGATCGCGAGATCCAGCAGGCGGTCGGGGTCGACTTCGGTGGACACCATGGGGTCATCCTGCCCGGGCCCCCGCCGAGCACGTCGTGCGGGCGGCCGGCTCCGCACTCGGTTGCCGGCCGGCGGCCGATCGTTAGGCTCGCGATCCATGGATCTGCGCATCTTCACCGAGCCACAGCAGGGCGCCTCACACGCCGACCTACTGGCGGTGGCACGGGCGACCCGGGACGGCGGGTTCTCCGCATTCTTCCGCTCCGACCACGTCATGGCCATTGGAGTCGACGGTCTGCCCGGACCGAGCGAGTCCTTCGTCAATCTGGGCGCGATCGCGGCGCAGGTCCCCGACATCAGGCTCGGCACCATGGTGACGTCGGCGACGTTCCGGCATCCGTCGATGACCGCAATTGCCGCCGCGACCGTCGACGACATCTCCGGCGGGCGGATGGAACTGGGCATCGGCACCGGCTGGTTCCAGGCCGAGCACAGCGCCTACGGCCTGGACTTCGGCGCCTCGTTCGGCGAGCGCTTCGACCGGCTGACCGAGCAACTGGAGATCATCACCGGCATGTGGGCCACACCCGTTGGCCGGACCTTCGACCACACCGGCAGGTTCTACTCCCTCGCCGACGCGCCGGGCCTGCCCAAACCGCGACAGACCGACGCGGCCGGCCGCACCCACCTGCCGATCATCATCGGCGGCAAGGGACCCAAGCGGACGCCGGCCCTCGCCGCGCGGTTCGCCGACGAGTACAACGCGGCCTTCTGCGACCTGCCGGTCATCACCAGGCAGTACGCACTTGTGCGGCGGGCCTGCGAGGCTGCTGGACGGGATCCGGGTTCGCTGGTGTACTCGGCGGCACACACGCTGTTCGTCGGCGCCGACGAGACGGAGTTCGCCCGGCGGGCCGCGGCCATGGGCCGCACCCCGGAACAGGCCCGGGAGAGCCCGCTGGCGGGCACGGTCGACCAGGTGCTCGAGACCCTCGGCCACTGGGCCTCGGCGGGCGTGCAGCGGGTCTATCTGCAGGTCCTGAACCTCGCCGACCTCGACCAGATCGCGCTGGTGGCACGGGAGATTCTGCCGGCCGTACGCGACCGGTGATGGCCGCTCACACCGGGACGGCCAGCCCCCCGATCACCTCGGCGCCGGGTAGATCCGCCAGCAGCGCTCCGTCCAGGACGATCTTGGATGCGCGGATCCCGGAACCGATCACCACCGGTCCGGCGGCCACCACCGCGGCATCGATGAGCACCGGCCAGCCGTCCGGCAGGCCGATCGGGGTGATGCCGCCGTACTCCATTCCGGTCAGCCGCACCGCCTCCGTCATCGCCGCGAACGACAGCTTGCGCACATCCAGCCGGCGCCGGACCGCCCCGTTGACGTCCGCGCGTGTGGTGGCCAGGATCACCGCCGCCGCCCACCGCTGCTCGCCGGAGCGCTTGCCGCTGACGACCACGCAGTTCGCCGACGCCTCGGGCGGTACCCGGTAGGCCGCGCAGAACGCGGCGGTGTCTGCCAGGTCCGGATCGATGGGCGCCACCGCGACCCGATCGGCGGCGCCGAACCCGGCCAACATGTGCGCCACCGGTGGCGCCACCAGGTCGGCTCGACTCAGCACCGGCTCGGTCGCGAGCGTGCCCAACGTCATCAGCTCTGCCATGGCTGAGCACGTTCTCACATCCCCACCGCGTGAGCGGAATCGGCCGGCCGTCGTCGGATGGCCGGCGGCCTGCCGGGACCGACCGGGGAGCGCGCAGGGACCAACCGGGGAAAGGTGTGGTCGGAGCGGGCGGGACAATGGGCGCGTGCAACCCTCGCCCACCACCGTCGACCCGGCGCCGACGCCCGGGCCCGCCCCGGTGGGCAGCCTGCACATCGGGCAGTACCCGGTGTGGCCCCCCGTCGTGCTCGCCCCGATGGCGGGTGTCACCAATGCCTCGTTCCGCACCCTGTGCCGCGAATTCGGTGCCGGGCTGTACGTCTGCGAGATGATCACCACCCGCGCCCTGGTCGCCGGCGACCCGAAGTCGCGGGCGATGATGCGGTTCGGCGCCGACGAGCGGCCCCGGTCGGTGCAGCTGTACGGAGTCGATCCCACCGTGGTGGAGCAGGCGGTGCGGATCGTGGTCGACGAGGATCTGGCCGACCACATCGACCTGAACTTCGGCTGTCCGGTGCCCAAGGTCACCCGCAAGGGCGGTGGGTCCGCCCTTCCGTACAAGCGGCGGCTGTTCGCCTCGATCGTGACCGCCGCCGTCCGCGCCGCCTCGGACCGTGGGGTGCCCGTCACCGTGAAGATGCGCATCGGCATCGACGCCGACCACATCACGTTCCTGGACGCCGGCCGGATCGCCGAGGACTGCGGCGTCGCAGCGGTCGCCCTGCATGCGCGGACCGCGATGCAGCACTATTCCGGTGCCGCGAACTGGGCGGCCATCGGCGAGCTCAAACGCGCCGTCACATCGGTGCCGGTGCTGGGCAACGGCGACGTCTTCGCGGCGTCCGACGCGCTGGCCATGATGGCGTTGACCGGTTGCGACGGGGTCGTGGTCGGCCGGGGCTGCCAGGGCAGACCTTGGCTGTTCGCAGAGCTGGCCGCGGCGTTCGAGGGCCGGCCCGCGCCGACCCCCCCGGACCTACGCGCGGTCGCGGCGATCCTGCGCCGGCACGCCGAACTGCTGTGCGAGGAGATGGGCGCCGATCGCGGCATCCGCGACCTGCGCAAACACACCTCCTGGTACCTGAGGGGTTTCGCTGTCGGCCCCGAACCGCGGCGGCTGTTGGGCATGGTGTCCAGCCTGGCCGAGCTCGACGACCTGATCGACGATCTCGACCTGGACCAGCCGTACCCGCCGGGTGCACAGGGACCGCGGGGACGTCAGGGCTCGCCGCAGCGCCGGGTCGCCCTGCCCTATGGCTGGCTGGACGATCCGCAGGACACCGTCGTCCCTTCCGACGCGGAACTGGACGACGGTGGCGGTTGACCGCCGGTCCGCACACCGGCGACGGCGCCCGGTCCTGGTCCCCGCCGTGGCCGCGGTCGCGATCCTGCTGTCGGGGGTCGTGGCCTGCGATGCGGGGCCGACGACGGACGGCCCGGTGTCGGCGGTCGCATCCCCGCCGTCGAGCGCCCCGGACCGGGAACCCGCCGCGCACGACATCCCGCTCGCCGACCTGGCGGCGATCCGGGCGACGGTCGACGCGCTGAACTCCGCGGCCGGAGGGCGGCCGACCGACCAGCGTGACCTGCTGGCGAATCTGGTCGAACCGGCCCGGCAATCGGTGGTGAACGCGTGCCCCCCGCCGGCCACCACGGTGCGGTTCGAGCCGGTGTACCCGGGCTTGCGGATCGCCACCGAGGCTCCGGCAAGCGTGCCCGGGGCCGTCTCCTACGCACTCCCGTCCCTGATCCGGGTCTACACCGGGGAGCGCGAAACCGGCACGGACCTGACCACGCTGCTGCTGGTCGTCCAACCGTCCACGGAAGCTTCCGGGTCCGGCGCCGAGACCGCGCGTACCGAGGCCTACCTCACACCCTTCTGTGTGAATTGAACCCGGTCCACCCGATTGCGTCATTCATGGAAGGGCGCGCCGAATATCGGCCGCGCCCCGCGACAGCATTCCTGAGAAATCGCTGGGCAGATCGTCCGAGAGCCATCCATTCGTCGGAATGGTGACGACTGTCCGTACCATGGACAATCGCTGAGCAGGCGGTGGAACACGCCGACGAGTGGGAACGGGAGTGTTTGTGAGCGACGGTGCGCCCGAACCCGAGTCGGCGGCAGCTACCCCCGCCTCGACGGCACCGGCCCCGTCCCGTCACCCCGGGCACGTCTGGCTGAACGTGGGGCGCGTGGCGGTGGCGCTGCTCGCGGTGCTCGTTCTGGCGGCAACCGGCCTGGAATGGGCGATCAAGTCGAGGGCCGACTCCGGCATCCTTTCGCGCAGCGTGCAGGCGATCGTCACCGACGACACCAACATCTCCACCGGCACCGTCCCCGCCCCGGGCACCTACGCTCCCGAGAACATCCTGCTGCTCGGCTCCGATACCCGGGCCGGAGCGGCGAACGCCGCCGCCGGCGGCACCGACGACAGCACCTCGGACGAGGTCGCCAACTCCGACACGCTGATGATCGCGCACATCAGCAGCGACCGGCAGCACGTCACCGTCCTGTCGATCCCCCGCGACACCATGATCGACGCCCCGCAGTGCAAGATGTGGGACGCGGCGACGGGCGACCTGTCCGACGAACTCCAGCCGACCGCCCGTGGCGAGAAGTGGCATGTCAACTCGGCCTACTCGGTCGGCGGCCCGCAATGCACGGTGCGGGCGGTCCAGGACCTGACCGGCCTGAAGATCGACCGGATGATCGGCATCGATTTCGCCGGCTTCCAGAACATGGTCGACGCGCTCGGCGGCATCACGGTGAACGTGTGCCGGCCGGTCATCGACGGCCAGTTGGGTGTCGTCATCCAGGACGGCGGGGTACAGACCATCCAGGGCGAGCAGGTGTTGAACCTGGTCCGCGCCCGCAAGGTCCAGGGCGACACGGACTCCGACCTGGCCCGCATCCGCCGCCAACAGATCGTGCTGTCGGCCATCCTGCAACAGGTGACGAGCGCGGGCACGCTGCTGAACCCCGCCAAGCTCGACGCATTCCTGCAGGCGTTCGTGCATAACACCTTCACCGACAACGTCTCGATCGACGACCTGGTGACCCTCGCACAGTCGATGGGCAACCTGGACCCGAGCCGGGTCACCTTCTACACGCTGCCCACGGTGCCCAGCGCGACGGACCCGGATGCGCTGGACGTCGACGAGGATGCGGCCGGGGCGGTGTTCGAGGCGCTGCTCAACGATCAACCGTTGCCGGGCGAGCCGGGCGCGGCGACGGCGCAGACCACGTCCGAGGCGCCGCAACCGTCCGGGTCCGTGGCGGGGCCGGCCACCGGCACCACCGTCGACCCCGCCACGATCAACCTGACCGTCATCAACGTGACGGGACGGACCGGGGTCGCGGGCCAGGCGATGGAGGAGCTGAACGACGTCGGCTTCGACATCACCGAGGACGACCTGCTGGCCCTGCCCGACGAGGTCCAGTCCGCGGTCACCGTCGAGTACGACCCGGCCAACCTGAACGCGGCGTTGACCGTCGCCGCCGCCGTACCGGGCGCCGCCATGGTTCCGGTGCGCGGCCTGGGCAGGTCGGTCCACCTGTTGCTCGGGCAGGACTGGGACGGCACCGTCGCCGCGGTCGACTCGGGATCCGGCACGACCGCCACGATGGGATCGGCGACCACGACTCCGAGCACCACCGAGCCATCCGGGTCGGGCGCCGAGAGCACCCCGCTGACGTCGATCAACGCCGGCGAGGCGCTTTGCGCCTGACCGCCGTTCCACGGATCCGGGAAATCCTCTCCTGAGGTTCACCTCGAGTTCACCGAGCACGTTTCCGGCCGGCGTGCCGGGCGTCCTATTCTGACGATCATGCGCGAGGGCTATCATTTGCGGCTGGCCGAGCTCGGTGAGCACGGCTCATCCATGTGTCAGGTCGCCAGCGATGCGCTGAAGGAGGCGACCCAGGCGCTGCTGGACGCGGACCTGGCGCTGGCCGAGCGCGTGATCGCCGGGGACGTGCAGCTGGACGACATGCGTGCGAACGCCGAGAACGTGGCGGTGGAGTTGCTGGCGCTGGAGGCGCCGGTCGCGCGAGACCTGCGGATCGTGGTCTCGGCGCTGTGGATCGTCGCGGACCTGCAGCGAATGGGTGCGCTGGCCATCCATGTGGCCAAGGCCGCGCGCCGCCGTCATCCGGCCCACGTGATCCCCGCCGATGTGCGACCGATCGTCGAGCGGATGGGCCGCGTCGGGGTGCACCTGGCCGACCAGGCCGGCGTGGTGCTGCGGACCAGGGACATCGAACTGGCCCGGCAGCTCGAGGTCGAGGACGACCTCATGGACGATCTGCAACGGGATCTGTACAACTACCTGCTCGCGCCGACCTGGCGGCACGGCGTCGCCCCGGCCGTGGACATCTCGTTGCTGGCACGGTTCTACGAGCGGTTCGCCGACCACGCGGTGTCCATTGCGCGGCGGGTGGTGTTCTTGGTGACCGGCGAGAACGTCGGCGGCGACACGACTCCCGCCTTCGCCACCCGCGACTGACGGCCCGGCTGACGGCCGGAGGCGACCCGCCGACGGGAACCCGCGGACAGGCCGTCGCGCGACCGGTGGACCCGGCCCCGCACTCACACCCGGCTGCGCGCCTCATCGAGGTAGGTGTAGGCGGTCACCCGCGAGATGCCCAGCCGGGCGGCGATCGCCTCGACCGACTTGCGCATCTGCGTTGCGCCACGCTGGTCGAGCGTCTCCAGCACGCTGATCTTGTCGTCGCGGGTCATGTGCCCGACGGGCTTACCGGTCTCGCGGATCGCCTCGGTGATCATGGCGTCCATCACCGAAACCAGGTCACGACCGAAGTATTCGTCGGGCTTGTCCGACGAATCCGACGCCGCGGGCAGCAATGCGTCCAGAATGGCCCGAGCCTGCTGAACCCCGCTGAGATCGAAGTTGATGCACAGGGCCGCGATGATGTCACCAGTGCGGTTGCGGAAGTAGATCGAGGAACAGCGGAGCTCGCGTCCGTCGCTGGTGAAGCCGCGATAGCCGAACGCGTCGTAGTTCTTGCGCCGGTCCTGCTGCACGTCCAGGCCCAGGTTCGTCGAGGGGCCGCCGACCGCGCGGCCGGTCACGTGGCCGTTCTCGATCGCCATGATCGTGTGGCCCAGATCGACGTCGGCGCCGTCGAGATTGTGCAGCACGACCTCGCACGACGGCCCCCCGGCGCTGGCGATCGCCCGCATGACGGGCCGGTAGGCGGTCAGCACATCCGCGGCGCTCTCGAAGACATCGCCGTCGACGCCCACCTGTGTCGACATTCCCCGATCATAGGCAACCACTGGGCAAACAAAAGATACGAGTCCTAGACATTATGTTCAGCTCACGCTAGCTTGACTCAGCGTCCACGCGGAGCCCGACCGGCATCCGGGTCGGACGCAAACGACTCAGGTCACTGAGCAAGGAGGCTCGCATGACCCAGGTGCAATCCAGCACCCCGCTGACCCGTACGCAGCGGAAGATGATCGCCGGTGGCGCCATCGGCACCCTGATGGAGTACTACGACTACTACTTGTACGGTCTCGCGGCAGCGACGGTGTTCCCAACGGTGTTCTTCGCGAGCGAGGATCCCGTGGTCGCCCAGCTCGCGTCGTTCGCGACATTCGCGGTCGGATTCTTCCTGCGCCCGGTCGGCGGCATCATCTGGGGCATCGTCGGCGACCGCTACGGCCGCAAGGTCGTGCTCATGATGACCGTCGTCGGCATGGGGCTGGCAACCGCGGGCATCGGGCTCATTCCACCCGAGGAGTCCATCGGCATCGCGGCGCCGATCCTGCTGTTGGTCTGCCGCATGCTCCAGGGCTTCTTCGTCGGTGGCGAGATGGGAGGCGCGGCAACCCTTGTCGTCGAACACGCGCCGCCAAGTCGCCGCGGACTGTTCGGTGCGTTCCTGATCAGCGGCGCCGGCGTCGCGAACGTCGCATCCGCCGGTCTGATGGCCCTGCTCGGGATCGGCGCCAATTCGTGGTTCATGGAGTGGGGCTGGCGCATCCCGTTCCTGCTGGGTCTTGTGCTGGCGATCATCGCGGTCCTGCTGCGCCGTCAGCTCGAGGAGTCCGAGGAGTTCAAGGACACCCAGGCGAAGCAGCAGGAGGCGGGCAAGAAGCTCAACCCGCTGGTCGAGGTCTTCCGGCATCCCAAGAACGCCATCCTCGGCATCCTCATCGGCCTGCCCCAGTCGATCGCCGGCTACGTCGTGCTCACCTACGCGATCTCCTACATCGTGCACAATCTCGGAGTGTCGGTGCAGGTCGGCTTCATCGGCACGCTCATCGTCGGGGCGCTGCAGATCTTCGTCGCACCCTCCTGGGGTGCGATCTCGGACAGGTTCGGCCGGCGCCAGGTCTACATCTTCGGCTGCGTCGCGTTCGCCCTGCTGGTCTATCCGACCTTCATGCTCTACAACACCGCCAACGCGTGGTTGATCTGGCTCGGCATGATCATCGGCTTTGTGATCCCGGGCGTCGCGATGCAGGCGACGCTGTCCACGATGCTCTGCGAGATGTTCGATCCAGAGGCACGCACCACCGGCGTCAACATCGGCTACCAGATCTCGAACACGCTCGGCGGCGGTCTCGCCCCGTTCATCTGCACCGCGATCGTGGCGGCCGCCGGCGGTGCGTTCTGGCCGGTCGTCGTGTACTCCGCGGTCATCTGCGCGGTCGGTGCGATCGCCACCGCGACGGCGTCCATCCGTCCGGGTTCCCAGGGCGCCGGGCGTCTGCACGAGTTGCACCTCGAGCCCGCGTCCTGAACCCCGGGCCGGACCCTGCGGTCGAGATGGTGCCCGCGCCCTCGCGCGCGGGCACCATCCTGCTGACTACGAGGCGAGCAACGCGGCGAGGGCAGGCAGCTGGGCATGGTCCTCGAGCGCCGATCCCACCGCAACCACTCGGACTCCCGCGTCGAAGAAGGGTTGAGCGGTGGTGGCATCCATTCCACCGGTGGCGACGAACGTCGCCTGCGGGAACGGGCTGCGCATCGCGCCGAACCACGCGGTGCCCAGCAGCGCGGCCGGGAACGCCTTGAGCCACGTCAGGCCCTCTTTGAGCGCCAGTTGCACCTCCGTCGCGGTGGACACCCCGGGCAGGGCCGGCATACCGGCCTGTGCCGAGGCGCGCACTATCTCCGGGTCGAAGCCCGGACTCACGGTGAAGGCGGCGCCGGCCTGCCGTGCCTGGTGCACGTGCTCGAGGGTGACGACGGTCCCCGCGCCGACGATCCTTCCGCGCTCCCGGGCGGCCTCGGCGACCCGGCGCAGGGCCTGCACATCGGTGGACGTCTGCACCGGGACCTCGACGACGCCGATACCCAGGTCCCAGGCTGTGGCCGCCACGGCAAGGCTGCGTTCGGGGCCCATGCCGCGCAGGATCGCCATGAGCGGGGCTTGGCCGAAGATCTCGGAGAACGCGGAGTTGTCGGTCATCGGTACTCCTGTGGTCGGGGTGCGGGTGATCGGGATACGGAGGTGCCGCCGCTCAGGCGACGATGTCGCTCGTGGACTGCAGGACCAGATGTGCCCGCCGGTGGCCCGCGCGCAGGCGATCGCGGCCCGGCCGGTCCCCCAGCAATGCCGCGAGATAGCCGGCGGCGAAGGCGTCGCCGGCGCCGACCGCCTCGACTACCGCCGTCGGAATGGCGGGCACGAATGTCTCCCGATCGGCGGCGAACTCGGTGGCGCCCACGTCGCCGTCCTTGACCACCAGGGTCACCGGGTCGGGGATCAGGGCGCGGACCGCGGCGGGTGTCTGACATCCCCACAGGTCGCGCGCCTCGTCGAGGCCGACGAAGACCACGCCGGCGCGCCGGGCAAGGGCCAGCAGCGTGGGGGCCGCGGCACCGGGCGCCCACAGCGCGAAACGGTGGTTGACGTCGAAGCTCAGCAGCGTCCCGCTCGCCGTCGCGCGGTCGACGACGGCGTCGACCAGTGCCGCACAGGAATCCGACAACGCGAGCGTGATGCCCGACATGTGAACGACTCTCGCTGCATCAAAAGGGATGTCGGCCAGGATCTGGATGCCCATCCGCGATGCCGCCGACCCGCGCCGGTAGTACAGCACGCCGCGGCCCGGGTCCTTGAAGTACACCCCGGTCGGCGCCTCCGGATCCACCCGTGCCCAGCGGGTGTCGACACCGGCGGTGGCGATCGCCCGCAGCACGCGGCGTCCCAGCGCGTCGTCGCCGACGGCCCCGATCCAGGCCGAGGTGACGCCCAGCGCCGCCGCGTGAATCGCGACGTTCGACTCGGCCCCTCCGATGTCCAGGCGCACGTCGACGGCGTCCGCGAGCGGCTCCGCGCGGGCCGGGGTGACCAGGGCCATCGTCTCGCCGAACGCGAGGAGCTGGGGTGCGGGGTCGATCACCACGCCATGATGCCGTTGCTGTGCAGCTTTTACAACGTATGTTGTACTATTTGCACAGCCGAGCGCAGGGAGTCAGTTGAGATGACGATGCGGACGGTGCCGATGGAGCCGGCGGCCGCTGCGCTGTCGGCGCGGGACAAGGGGCTCCCAGCCCGCGCCATCGGCCGCACGCCGGCCGAGTTCCTGGCCACCGCGCCCCGACTGGCCGAGTTCTGGACCCCGTTGGTGGTCCTCGCCGAGGACGCGTTACGCGCCAACGCCGAGACGATGTCGGCCTGGTGCCGGGACCGGGGCCTCGCGCTCATGCCGCACGGCAAGACGACGATGGCCCCGGCACTGTGGCAACGGCAGCTGGACGCCGGAAGCCTGGGCATCACGCTGGCGACGATGGGGCAGGTACGGACCGGGCGTGACGCCGGCCTCGCCTCGATCATGCTGGCGAACAGCGCCGTCGACGAGCGTGCGCTGCGCTGGCTCGCCGACGAGCTGGTCGACCCGGCCTTCCAGTTCGTGTGCTGGGCGGACGACCCGGCGACCGTCGATCGGATGCAGGACGTCCTGCGGGACGCGGCCGCTGCCCGCCCGGTCGACGTCTGCGTCGAACTGGGCGCGCCTGGCGCGCGGACGGGGGCGCGCACGCTCGATGCGGCCCGCGCGGTGGCCGAGCGGATCGCGTCATCGAATGTGCTGCGGTTGGCCGGCGTTGCGGGGTACGAAGGGGTCATCGGCCACGACAGGTCGGCGGCGACGTTGCAGGACGTGCGCGAATACCTGGAGCGGCTGATCGAGCTGCACCGGGCGATCGCGCCCCTCTACGACGGCGGTGAGGTGTACGTCACGGCGGGCGGCAGCGCCTTTTTCGACGTCGTCGCCGAGGTGTTCCGGGACGCGGGCGCGGGTGTGCAGGCAGCGCCGACCCGATATGTGCTGCGCTCCGGCGCCTATCTGGTGCACGACGACGGCTTCTATCGGGGGATCTCACCGTTCGGTGACGCCGCGGATCGGGCCGGTGTCGCGGCACCCCGGTTTCGGACCGCGATGCACGGGCTGGCGCGCGTCGTATCGCATCCCGAACCCGGCCTTACCCTGCTGGACGGCGGCAAGCGGGACTTCCCCTACGACGAGGGGCTTCCGGTGGCCCGCGGATCGGCCTCAGATCTGGTCGGGGAGCTCGGTGGCGACTGGACTCCGCTGGACGCCTCCGTCTCGGCCATGAGCGATCAGCACACTTTCCTGCGCGCCGACGTCCCGGTCGGCGCGGTCGTGAGACTCGGTCTGTCGCACCCGTGCACCGCCTTCGACAAGTGGCGTGTGCTGCCGGTGGTGGACTCCTGGGAGTCCGGCATCGTCGTCGACCTGATCCGGACGTATTTCTGATGGTGCCGGCCGGGCGACGGCTCGTGGTGCGCGGCGGCGGCGTCGCCGCCCCGCGGGGCGTTCTGCCGGCCGACGTCGCCGTGCAGGACGGAGTGATCGTCGAGCTCGGTTCGAATCTGGCCCGGCGCCCGGGCGACGACGAGATCGATGCCACCGGCCGCCTGGTGCTGCCGGGGTTCGTCGACGCCCACTCGCACGCCGACGGGATGCTGGCCGACCGATCGACGCAACTGGCTTTGCTGCGACAGGGCGTCACGACGGTGGTGGCCGGTCAGGACGGGGTGTCCTACGCGCCGGGATCCGGACGGTACGCGTCGGAGTACTTCGCGGCGATCAACGGCCCCTATCCGCGGTACCACGAGGGTGGGGTCGCCGCCTATCTCGACAGCGTCGACGGCCTCTCCCCGCTGAACGCCGCCTATCTCGTGCCCGCCGGCACCGTGCGCTTCGAGGTGTGCGGTCGCAGGCGCACGCCTGCCGACGCGGCACAACGGCGGAGCATGGCGGAGCTGGTCACACAGGGAATGGCCGACGGGGCCGTTGGCCTGTCCACCGGACTGGACTACGTGCCCGGGATCTTCCAGGACGAGCGGGAAATCGCCGCACTGTGCGTTCCGGTCGCCCGGTCGGGCGGCGTCTACGTCAGTCATATGCGCGGTGGCTACGAGACGAACTCCGCCGCCGGCATCGCCGAAATCGCGCGCATCGCAAACATCGCGGCATCCGCGGCCGGCGCACCCCTGCCGGTCCATGTGTCGCATTTCCATGCCCCTGCGGACATCGTGCTGGCGCAACTCGACACGCTCGCGCGGGCCGGCGTGGACGCCACGTTCGACGCCTATCCGTACACCCGGGCGTGCACTCTGCTGGCGATGCCGCTGCTGCCCCCCGAGCTGTCGCTGCGCCCGGTCGACGACGTCGTGGGCGTGCTCGCCGACCCCGGCGAGCGCGAGCGACTTCGCGCCGCCTGCGTCGACCGTGCCACGCACAGCGCCAGTCTGGGCCCGGACTGGCCGCGGCTGATCACCCTCGCGCACGTCGCCGCGCCGGAGTACGCGTGGACGCACGGGCTGACCCTGCAGGACGCGGCAGCGCGGGTGGGCACGGATGCCGCGGCATTCGCGCTGGACGTGCTCGCGGCGGCCCGGCTGCAGGTCAACGCCGTCATGGCGGTGCGTCGCCATCGGACGTCCGCGGAGCTGGCGCGGGTGTTCACCCACCCGAAGCACATGGCGGGCTCCGACGGCATCTTCGTCGGTGCCCATCCGCACCCGCGTGCGCGCGGCACGTTCGCCCGCTACCTGCGCGAGTACGTGCGGGAGCGGGGCGCCTGGTCGTGGACCGATGCCGTGCGGCACATGTCCACGTTGCCCGTCGAGCGGTTCGGGCTGGGCGCGCGCGGCACGGTGCGGGTCGGCGCGGTCGCGGACCTTGTGGTCGTCGACCCGGAGACCGTCGCCGACTCGGCGACCTACGACCAGCCCTTGCGCGAGGCCGTCGGCGTCGACGACGTGCTCGTCGCCGGGGTCCGCGTGCTGTCGGGCGGCGAGCTGACCGGTGCCCGCCCGGGCCGGGGATTGCGACGGATGCCGCAGGGAAATGCCTCGATGTCACTGGGGAACCCCTCGATGTCACCGGGGGACCCCTCGATGTCACCGGGGAACCCCTCGATGTCACCGGGGAACCCCTGATGTCGCAGAGCGTGCGGCGGGCAGCCGCCATCCTGGACGCCGTGGCCGCGCAGCCTCGGACGGTCGCCCAGCTGGCCGAGGAGTTCGGGGTCCACCGTTCGACCATGTTTCGCGAGCTCCGCACGCTCGTGGATGTCGGCTACGCCCGCCGGCTGCCGGACGGCCGGTACGCGCCGTCCTTCCGGCTCGCGGCGCTCGGCAACGCCGCGCTGGAGAGCCTTGACCTGCGCGTCGTGGCATTCGCGCACGTCCGACGCCTGCACCGCGCGGTGGGCAATACCGTCCACGTGGCTGCGCTCGTCGACGACGAGATCGTCTACGTCGACAAGGTCGAAGATTCCGGGGGGGTTCGCATGTACTCGCGCGTCGGGTCGTTGGTCCGTCCGCAGTGCAGCGCGCTCGGCAAGGCGATCCTGGCCGGCCTGCCCGCCGCCCGCCGCGACGCGGTGCTGGCGAACGTCGACTGGCGGGGCTACACCGCCCGCACGATCACCACGCGGGCCGGCCTCGACGTCGAGCTGGATCGGGTCGCACGCGAGGGTTGGGCCACCGACGAGGGCGAGTTCGAGGATTTCGTGAACTGCATCGCGGTCCCCATCAACAGCTCCGCCGGGGTGCTCGGCGGGCTCTCACTGACCGCGTTGCGCGTGGTGCAAGACCTGCCGCGGCTGACCGAGCGGCTGCCCCTGCTGCGTCAGACCGCCGCACAGATCTCCCGGGAGCTCGGCTGACCCCACACCAACGACCGTCCACTCGACCTGCTCACTCCACTCGAAAGGAACACCTCCCGTGGCCAAGTCCGCCATCCGCATCGCCAATGCACCGCAGCCCGCCGGCCCCTATAGCCAGGGCATCGTCGCGAACGGCTTCCTGCACACCGCCGGCTTCGGTCCGCAGGATCCGGCGACCGGGGCCGTCGCCGACAGTGTTGCCGACCAGACGCGCCAGGTGCTGCGCAACATCCAGGCCGTACTTGCCGAGCGTGGCCTGACCCTCGACGACTGCGTCAAGACCACCGTGCACCTGGCGGATCTCGCGGACTTCGCGGAGTTCAACGGCGCCTACCAGGAGTTCTTCACCCAGCCGTATCCGGTGCGAACGACGGTGGGCTCGCAGCTGGCGAACATCCTCGTCGAGATCGACGTCGTCGCCGCCCTCCCGGTGGCGGACGGCTGATCGGCGGAGGCGACCGGCCACTCGGCGACGACCGCGGAGCTCAGCCGAAGCGGCCGGAGATGTAGTCCTCGGTGGCCTTCTCTGTGGGGTTGGAGAAGATCTTGGTGGTGTCGTCGTACTCGATCAGCCTGCCGGGCTGGCCGACACCGGCGAGGTTGAAGAAGGCGGTCCGGTCGGACACCCGCGCCGCCTGCTGCATGTTGTGGGTGACGATGACGATCGTGTACCTGGTCTTCAGTTCGGTGATCAGATCCTCGATGGCCAGCGTCGAGATCGG
>CAYZBB010000086.1:0-27440 GCA_964476495.1 uncultured Actinomycetes bacterium
GGTGCTCCTGGTTCTGGTTCGATTGGTCCCTCAGCAAGACCTATCTTCCCAGGTCGGAGCACCTTTCGTCATGATCAACACCAGCCGAACCAGAATAACGATGAAAGCGGCAGGTTAGCCTCGATCCTTCGTGCGGCGGCGGGATGACCTCGTAGGCGCTGCTGATGATCGTTTTCGACCTCCTTGTTGATCTTGGGTTTGGCTGCTGGACCCCTTGGTCGCCGAGGGTTGGCGCCGGGTTCCACTGCCCGGGTCGGAATCCTTGGTCGGGGCGGGCGCTCGGCTGTCGGGTCAGGTCGTCCGCGGCAGGTTCGGCAGCCGGCCCACGCCGCCCCAGGAGCAGGTCGCGGTGGCGTGCGTGCCGGACATCGAGTGGTGATCGCACCGCCAGGCACGGGGAAGACCCACCGGCGGTACGCCTGGCCGGCGACCTGGCCCGGACTCTTCCGGCTGCGTCGGTACCGGGGACCAGCACTGGGCTCGCGTGCTCCTGCCGACCTTCTCGAACCAGGCCCGAGTGCAACCCGAGAGAGAACCGGTTCAACTCGACGAGCCCACCCGGTGCCGGGTTGAGGTAAGGACCTGATGTCCAGAGAGGGTATATACTGAACCTCACTGTCGTATATGGAGGGGAGTGGGATGACGAAACGGCTCATCGACCTCGACGACGAGTTGCTCGCGCAAGCTCAGCGGGAACTGGGTACGACGGGAGTGAGCGACACGGTCCGGCTGGCGCTGCAGCAGGCCGCCGCGGCCGCCGCGCGTGCCCGGCAGGTGGAGTGGCTCGCCGCCGGCGGCATGGCCGAACTCGCCGACCCGGAGGCGCGGGCCACCGTATGGCGCTGATCGCCCAGTTCCTGATCGACACCAGCGCCGCCGCCCGCATGCCGCTGCCCATCGTGCGAGCCAGAGTGGAGCCGTTGATCACCGGAGGACTTGTCGGCACATGCGCCACCCTGGACGCCGAAGCCCTCTACAGCGCCAGGAACCTCGCCGAGTACGAACAGATCGTGACCGACCGACGCGCGGCCTACGAGCACCTACCCATCGACGACGATCATTGGGCACGGGCGTTTCAGGCGCAGCACGTTCTGGCCAGATCAGGTCGGCACCGCGCGGTCGGCATCGCCGATCTCCTCACAGCCACGGTGGCCGCCGAACACCGACTGACGATCGTGCACTACGACGCCGACTTCGAGATCGCCGCGCACGTCATCGACTTCGACCACCGATGGGTTGCCCAACGCGGTGCGCTGTAGCCGTTGATTCGAATTTCGGGCCGCCCGCGACCAGTCATGCCGGACGAGTCGGCGGCGCGACCTGGAGGCCGTCGTCGCGGGGCTGATCAATGAGCTACGACTCCGGCGCCGTCGACGGCACCGTCACCGAGTCAAACAGCTGAAGGCCCCAATGGACGGGCGCCAAACCCGACCCTCGCAAACTGACATTGCTGGCCTGAGAACAGTCTCGACCCGCGACGTCATGCGGTGGAACGTGCCGCTCGAGCAGCATCGGCGTCGGCGACCCCGTCTACGGTGACGTCATGGTCGATTCCATCGTGGCCCTGACGCCGGCCAGCTGGAACCTCTTCACGGAACTCGTCGAGCGTCAGGGCGGGCTCTTCTCAGGCTGCTGGTGCACCTGGTTCCACCCCGACCGCGACGCGGGCACACGGACTGACGGCAGCAGCCGCGCCTTCAAGCGGCGAATGGTCGATGAAGGCGTGGCCCATGCGGCGCTGGTGGTACGCGACGGCCGGGCGGTCGCATGGGCCGAGTACGGCACACCCGACGAGCTGCCGGCGATTCACCATCGCAAGGAGTACGAGGCCACTCGGATCGAACCCCCGGACTGGCGCATCACGTGCATTCAGGTCGACCGGACGCAACGCAGGCAGGGGCTCGCCGAGGTCGCCCTACGAGGCGCACTCGACCTGATCGCGGATGCCGGAGGCGGCGTCGTCGAGGGCTACCCGCACGACCTCACGCTCAAGAAGCAGCAAGGCAAGAAGGTCTCATCGACCTTCCTCTACAACGGCACGCGCACCATGTACGAGCGTGCCGGTTTTGCCTACGACCGGCCCAAGGGGCTGGGCAACTGCGTGATGCGGCTGGAGGTGTCGGCCACCCGCTGACCGGCGGCCAATCGGCAGAGCCGGTCCCGGCACAGCTGCGTCGAGCGCCGTGATGATCTCCTCCGGTCGCAACACCTGTTCGGATCGAAGGATGGGAGGAGGTACGCCATCAAGCTTCCGCGAGCGATTCAGCAACGGCGCTGCATTACGGCCGGATGTCGAGCGCCTCCCCGAGTATCTGGGCCGCTTCGGGGAAGCGTTCGGGGTTCTCGCCGGAGTAGTTCAGACGCACAAACGGGCCGGACGGCTCAGCGGGGAACCACTCGGTTCCGGTGGCGATGACAAGTCCGCGAATTTCGCAGTCGCGGACCAGCCGGTCGACGTCGGTGCCTTCTGGTAGCCGCACCCAGAGGTTCAGGCCGCCGACCGGGAGGGTCTCAACCTGGGCGGTGGGTGCGTGCTCACGCAGGCTGGTCAGGAGCAGGTCGCGGCGCCCGCGCAACTCTTGGCGCAGGCCGCGCAGGTGGCTGCGCCACCCGGGTTGGGTCACGACGTCCAGAGCGGCGGCTTGCAGGAGCCCGCTGACGTACATCGATTCGGCGGCGCGGTCTGCGAGGATCCGTTCCCGGGCCGGCCCGCGGGCGATGACGGCGGCGACGCGCAGGGCGGGAGAGACGCTCTTGGTCAGCGACCGGATGTAGATGACGTGTCCGTCGTCGTCTTTGGTGGCGATCGGGTGTGGCTCGGCGTCGATCGCGAGGTCGTGGGCCCAGTCGTCTTCGATGAGGAACGCGCCGTGTCGGCGAACGATGTCCAGCACCGCGGTTGCGATCTGCGTCGGCCATTGGGCGCCGGTCGGGTTCGCAAACGTCGGCTGCGCGTAGAACGCCCGCGCGCCGGTACGGGCGAACCCGCGGTCGACGTCCTCGGCGGCGGGTCCGTCGGCGCCGGCCGGAATCGGGACCAGGATGACTCCGGCCTGCTCCGCGGCGAGGATCGCACCCCAATAGCTGGGGGACTCGATGAGCAGCGGCTGTCCCGGTCCCACCAGGGCGCGGAAGATCGAGCTCAGTCCGCTCTGGCTTCCGGAGACGATCAGGGCGTCCCGCGGTGAGGGCGTCGTGATCCCGGCCGGGGCCGCGGTCGCGAGTTCATTGGCGAACCAGGCTTGAAGTTCCGGCAGTCCGGTGGCGGGTGACCGGGTCATCGCCGCGTCGGTCCGGGTGGCCCGGGTGATGGCGGCGCGCACCAGCCTTTCGGGCAGCAGGCTGCGGGCGGGGTAGCCCGAGTGCAGCCCGATCGCGTCCGGTGCGACGGTTCGTTGCGTCGACGACAGGGAGGTCCGCGAATGCGGGGCACCCAACGCCGCCGTCTGCCACCCGTAGTCCACGGGTCGCGGTCCACGCACGGTGCGGACGAAGGTGCCTACCCCAGGCCGGCTTTCGACCAGGCCCAGCCCGATCAGTTGCCGCATTGCCTTCTGCACGGTGACCGGGCTGGCCCTGTACTCCGCCGTCAGGGACCGGTTCGACGGCACCTGCGCGCCCGGCGGCGCCGACTCGATCCAGCGACGCAGACCTTCGACGATCCGCGCAGTGCTATCGTTGGACATGAGTCATCATAGTAGCGTTATCGCTCCGCGCTCGGCGGTGATATCCGGGCGAGTCGGGTTGTGGTGGGGATTGCTCGGCGTCGCCGCCTTCTCTTTCACGGTTCCGTTCACCCGTGTCGCGGTGGCCGAGTTCTCGCCGCTGTTCATCGGGGCCGGTCGGGCGGTCGTCGCCGCGGTCCTGGCCGCGATCGCCCTGTCAGTCACCCGCCAACACCGGCCCACCAGAATCCAATGGGCCCGGCTGGGCATCGTTGCCGGCGGCGTGGTGGTCGGGTTTCCGCTGCTGACCTCGTTCGCCCTGACCACCGCCCCGGCCAGCCACGGCGCCGTCGTCATCGGGCTCTTGCCGGCCGCGACCGCGGTGATGGCCGTGGTGCGCGGCAAGGAGCGCCCTGGCACCTCGTTCTGGGTGTTCGCCGGTCTCGGGGCGATCGCTGCGGTGACCTTCGCTTCCCTGCAGAACGGCGGACTCGGCGAATTGCACTGGTCCGACCTGCTGCTGTTCTGCGCGGTCGTGGCTGCCGCGATCGGCTACGCGGAAGGCGGTCTGCTGGCCCGCGAACTCGGGTCCTGGCAGACAGTCTCGTGGGCGCTGATCCTGGCGGCCCCACTGATGATCATGTTCACGACGATCTCGGTCTTTCAACAGGTACCGACCGGGACCCCGGTCGAGTGGGCCGCGTTCGCCTACCTCGCTGTCGTCAGCATGTTCCTGGGGTTCTTCGCCTGGTACCGCGGCCTCGCGATCGGGCCGATGGCCCAGGTCAGTCAGGTTCAGCTCGTCCAACCCGTGATGAGCATCCTCTGGGCGGCCCTGATCCTGCACGAACAGGTCGGCTGGACCACGATCCTCGGCGGCATCACTGTCGTCGTCTGCGCAGGCCTCGCGGTCCGCGTCCGCCTGAACCGGAAGCCGGCCTGATGCGCCACATACCCGGTACGTGATGACCGACCCTGCGTCGTGACGAACGACTGATGGCGGCCTTGGGGTTGCAGCGACCGTGGGCGTCGGCGCAGTCCTGGAGCAGGGTCGAGCGTTCCTACGCGACGTGCGCATGGGCGTCTCCGCGCCAAGACTTTCCAAATCGGAAAGCTCGAACTATACTTTCCGACATGGAAAGCAACGTGCCGGGCAGGGACTCTCGACCGTCGGCCGCCGAGGCGGCGCACGCAGTCGGGCAGGCGGGAGCCGCTACCCTCAGCACAAGGCTGACCGTGCCCCCGTTTCTCTACGAGTGGGTGGGGGCGGCCGTGGCCGTGCAGATCGCATCCTTCGGCTGGGCGTTCGCGCCCGACCGAAGCGCTCTCGCATCACTTCTCGTGATCGCCGCCGGCGGCGTCCTGTTCGTGGCGGTGGCCGTGTGGCAGGTGGGGCGGTTCCGCCGACGCAACGGGGTCCGGATCGACGCGCTCAGCAGCAGGGCCGTCTACGGCGCGTCTGCTCCCGCCGTACTCGGGTACGCGGCGGGAATGGCGATGTCGGCCTGGGCGGGCATCAGCGGGGTATGGCCCGCTGGGATCTTCGCGGGGATTCTCGCCGGAGCGGTGTACGCGTGGGCCGGTCGACGATGGTGGTCGGCCTACCAGAACGATCCCGCGAATCACGTCGATGGCCTTTCCCGGTGGGCGACTCTCGGGATCGTCGCCGTCGCCGTGGTCGGATTCGCCCTCCTCGCCCTGGTTGGTCGGTGAGTCGCCGGGCGCAGCCCGATCGGGCGTTCGATCCGCTGCTCCAGCATCCCGCCCGCCTGCAGCTCCTGAGCCTGCTCGCCACGGTGACTGATGCCGAGTTCGCCGTCCTACGCGAGACGCTTGGGGTCAGCGACTCGGTTCTGTCCAAGCACCTGTCCGTGCTCGGCGACGCCGACTACATCGCCCAGCGGAAGGGCGTACACGCGGGACGTCGCACGACATGGGTGCGCCTGACCCGTACCGGAAAAAGGGCCCTCGGTGCGCACATCTGCGCCTTGCGGTCGATCATCGACGCCGTGCCGCCGATGCCCTGACCAGGCATTACCCAAATTCAGGGGAGATAAGCTGCGCGATGAACCTGCTGCACGCAGGCGTCGACACCACCGTCATCGCGCTCTGGCCCGGCCACGCCGATGTCCGCTCCACCAACGTCTACCTGCACGCCGACCCCCCGACCCAGGCTCCACACCAAAAGCCCAACCGGGGAGCAGACCTCGACCGGACCGGTCGCCACCGTCGGCATAGTTCCGGGGTCGACATAGGCCAAGCCAAGCCGAGCTCGGCTTCGTCGTGACCCCGGTGATCGGTCACGTAGCCGCGGAGGTCATCCCGGACACCGTCGGTGTTCCAGACCGCCCGAGACAGCAATTGCTGCAGGATGCAGTTCTCCGTGCCCATTCGTCCTCGATCGTGCCGGCGCGGGCTCACCCTGGGACGGCCGGAGTGCTGGGTGTAGTCGTCGAACGACGTTTCGGACTGCTGTGCCGGGGACGCCGGGCGGTGGAGTCCCGTTCCACCAGCCTGGTGGGAAGCACCATTGCCTCTGTGGCTCGCGAGCGGGCGCCGTTGATGATGGCGAGCAGATTGTTGACGGCGGTGCCACCCAGCGCGTTGAGCGGCGCGGCGATGGTGGTAAGGCGTGGGGTAACCAGGTCGGCGGCAAAGATGTTGTCGATGCCGATGATGCTGACATCTTGTGGAACGGTGGTGCCCAAGGCGGTCAGTCCGCGGATGACGCCGATGGCCAGCTGATCGTTGTAGGCGAGAACGGCCGTTGATGTCTTGCGGCTCAGTTCCGCCGCGGCCTGTTCGCCCCCGGCCACCTTTGGTTGGTAGGGCCCCAGCCGACGGGTGCGCAGGCCGAGATCGGCCGCGGTATCACGCAGCGAGCGCCACCGGATGCCGTCGGCCCAGGATGCTTCGGGGCCGGCCACGTAGGTGATGACGCGGTGGCCCAATTTGGCGAGATGTTCAGCGGCCTGACGGATCCCGTGCGGATTGTCGGTGACTAAGCTGGGCACGTCCGCCACCGCCCGGTTGAGCACGATCATGGGCCGCTGCTTGGCCGTCATCCTGATCGCCGAATCGGACATCCGGCTGCTGGCGATGACGATGCCTTCGACGATCGGAATGGCGCGCTCCAGGGCCTCCCTTTCCAAGGTGTCGGATTCCTGGGCATCGGCCAACAGCATGGTGTATCCGGCGGCAGCCGCGGCCGCCTGCGCGCCCTGGATGATGTCGAAGTAGAACGGGTTGGTGATGTCGGAAATGATGACTGCGATCATCTGCGTCCGCCCGGTGGGCAAGGCCCTGGCCAACGGATTTGTCCGGTATCCGAGAGCCAATGCGGCGGCGCGGATCCGCTCGGCCGTGTCCGCCTGGACCCGACCGGGTCGGGAAAAGGCTCTCGAGACAGTCGATGGGGCCACCCCGGCCGCTCGGGCCACGTCATAGATTGTGGGTGGGCGGGCGGCTTGCCCGGCGCCCGGGGGTTCTGTCACGGCTGGCCCTTCCGGGGCAGGGATCGGTGCGGGAGACGGTCGTTGCGGACCGAGGGCATAGTAGACGTCCGGGCGCAACTGAGGGCAACCGCTTGCCGGGTGGTGGTCCCGGAGGCTGTACTGGCAACGGATCCGATCGGTCGGATAATCAGGAGGTTGGCGACGTGGCGAGTTCGAGCAGCGTCGTTGCGCAGCCCAGTGCAACGGCGGCAACTCCTGACGTCGCCGATGCGCTCGACAGGGTCCGCGGGCTGTTGGACGGGGTGGGTCGACTCGGGGTTGCGTTCTCCGGGGGAGTCGACTCTTCGGTGCTGCTGGCGATGGCGGTTCGGGCGTTGGGCGCCGACCGGGTGGTGGCGATCTTAGGGGTGTCGCCGAGCCTGGCGGCGGACGAACGGGAGGCTGCCCACCAGGTCGCCGAGATGATCGGCGTCAGGCTGGTCGAGGTCACCACTCGAGAGGGTGACCGGCCGGAGTACCGGGCGAACGGACCGGACAGGTGCTTCCATTGCAAGGACGAGCTCTTCGCCCGCATTGGTGACGACGTCGCTCAAGCGCATCGGCTGGACGCGATTGCGTACGGGGAGAACGCCGACGACGCGTTGCGACCGGACCGCCCCGGTGCGCGGGCCGCGATCAACCATCGTGTCCTGCGACCGTTGGCGGACGCCGGCCTGGACAAAGCCTCGGTCCGCAGGATCGCCCGTGCTTGGTCCCTACCGTCGGCGGACAAGCCCGCGGCACCCTGCCTGGCGTCCCGCATACCGCATTTCCAGGCCGTGACACCGGAGAAGCTGCGTCAGATCGAGCATGTCGAATCGGCTCTGCACCAGTTGGGGTTCGGTGACCTGCGGGTCCGGCACCACGGCGACGTCGCCCGCATCGAGTTCGATCCGGACGACCTGCTGCGAGCCGTTCGCGAACCGGTCCGGACCGCCGTCCGGACGGCGGTGCTGGCTGCCGGGTTCCGGTTTGCTGCGGTCGATCTTGCCGGGGTGCAATCCGGCGCATTCACGCTGCCCCTTGTGGGGGTTTCCGGTGGATGAACACGCTGACCCACCGGAACTAGCGGCGGTGGCGGCGCTCGATCATGACCGGTTGCGCCGGCGCGGGTTCCCGGAGGCGGTGTACTGCGAGGGCAAGACACCCGAGCAGCTCACGGTGATCGCGGCGGCCGTCCGGGACCGGGCCGGCGTCACTTTGTTCACCCGGGCCGGACCGGCTCATGCCGAGGCGGTGCTGACGGCGCTGCCAGGCGCCTTCCACGACGCCGACGCGAAACTGCTGGCCTGGCCCCCGGAACCGCCCAAGCCGTCCGGCGGCTTGGTCGTCGTGGCATGCGCCGGCACCTCCGATCTTCCTGTCGCCCGGGAGACCCAACTGGTTGCCCGGTATCTGGGCCGAACCACCGAACTCGTGGTCGACGTCGGGGTCGCCGGCCTGCACCGGATCCTGGGTCGTCTGGAGTTGCTGCGCCGGGCGACGGTGATCGTGGTGGCCGCCGGGATGGACGGCGCACTACCCAGTGTCGTCGCCGGGTTGGTGTCGGTCCCGGTGATCGCTGTGCCGACGTCGGTGGGCTACGGCGCGGCGTTCGGCGGGGTGGCGGCATTGCTGGCCATGCTGACCTCCTGCGCTCCGGGGGTGGCCGTAGTCAATATCGACAATGGTTACGGCGCAGGTCATCTCGCCGCGCAAATCGCAGCGTCCCGGGCCGACGCCGGATGACCGGCGCCACGCCGGCGGCGTGGATCGACGCCTCGGCCGGAGTGGCCGGCGACATGCTGCTGGGCGCTCTGGTGGACGTGGGGGCCGATCTGGACGTCGTCCGGCGGATGGTCGAGTCCGTCATCCCGGCGGCGGTCCGGATCATCGGCACCCCGGTGACGAGAGCCGGCCTGCGCGCGACCAAGGTCGACGTCGAGGTGCTGGCCGCCGACCCGCCGCACCGCCCCTGGCGGACCATTCGGGACCTGCTGGCCGCAGCCGACCTGCCGGCGCAGGTGCGGGCACGGGCGATGGCAGTCTTCGGCCGGCTCGCAGACGCGGAGGCCCATGTCCACCGGGTTCGGCCCGAGGACGTGCACTTTCATGAGGTCGGGGCGTTGGACTCGATCGCCGACGTCGTCGGGGTGTGCGCCGCGCTGCACGACCTCGGCGTCCTGACGATCACCGCCGGTGAGGTCGCCGTCGGTTCCGGTCGAGTCGAGACCGCTCACGGTGACCTCCCGATCCCGGTCCCGGCGGTCGCTGAACTCGCCCGGGGGTGGCGGGTCCGGGCGGCGGGCTCGGGTGAGTTGGCCACTCCGACCGGGATGGCTCTGCTGACAACCCTGGCCGCCGGATGCGGCGAGCTGCCGCCGATGACGGTCTCCGGCATCGGGATCGGCGCGGGCACCAGGGACACCGTGGGCACGCCGAACGTGGTCCGGGTCATCCTGGGCCGTCCGGCCGGGGAGCCGGTCGCGGGTGGGGAGGCAGGTGGGGAGGCGATGGTGGTCGTGGAGGCCAATGTCGATGACCTGGACCCACGGCTGTGGCCGGGGGTGTTGGGTCGTCTGCTGGCGGCCGGCGCGGCCGATGCCTGGTTGACGCCCATCCTGATGAAGAAGGGCCGGCCCGCCCACACGGTTTCGGCACTGGCGCGGCCTGGGCAGGTATCGGCGCTCCGCGAGCTGATCTTCCAACAGACCAGCACGATCGGAGTCAGGCAGAGTACGGTGCAGCGGTTCGCGTTGCCCCGGATGTTTGTCGACGTCGAGGTGGCCGGCGGGGCGGTGGCGATCAAGATCGCTTGCCGGGACGGGGCCATCGTCCGTGCCACGCCGGAGTTCGAGGATGTCATCGCGGTGGCCCGGGAGACGAACCGGCCGCCCGGTGCGGTGTTGGAGGAGGCGATCGTCGCAGCCCGGACCCGCGGGCTGCAGCCCGGCGCGCCGGTGCCGGAAACGGCTACCTATTCCGCGGGACCAGGCCCAGCCGGCGGATGATCTCGGCGGCCTGCTCTGCCGGGGGCCGACCGACATCGACGACGAGGGTGTTCTCGTCATCCCCCGGTGGTTCCAGCGTCGAAATTTGCGAATTCAGCAGGCCGGCCGGCATGAAATGGTCGGTGCGGCCGGCCAGTCGTTGCCCGATCTGCTCTCTGGAGCCGGCCAGGTGAACGAACACGACGTCGGGGCCGCGCAGCCGGTCCCGGTAACTGCGTTTGAGTGCGGAACAAGTGATGATTCCGGGGATTCCGGCGCTGGTGTGGTCGGTGATCCAGGCGGAGACGCTGTCCAGCCACGGCCATCTGTCCTCGTCGGTCAGCGGCCGCCCGCTCGCCATTTTCGCGACATTCGCCGGTGGGTGCAGATCGTCGCCCTCGGCCAGGTCCCATTCCAACTCGTGGGCGAGAATCCCTGCGATCGTCGACTTCCCGGAACCGGACACCCCCATGATGACCAGGACAGGTCGGTGGTCGTCACCGGGGTCTTCGTTGCCGAAGTGACTCACGCGCTTCTCCGGATCTGGCAGTTGGTTCCAATGGTTGGTCGAAGCGAGACTGATTCCTCGGCAATCTCAGAAGAGCCCACCGGCGCCCAGTGCGACCAGGTTGTCGTACGAGGTCTGCAGGGCCTGCCAGACCGTCCGACCGTACAACTCGTCCTGCTCGACGAGAAGGTACCGGGCGCCGGCCGGCCCGGCGTGCTTGATGATCGAGGCGAAGTCCAGATTGCCCTCGCCCACCTCGGCGAACTGTACGACATTCGTGAACTGCTCCATGAAGGCGGGGATGTCACCTCTTTGCAGGAATTCGAAGGCCGACGGCGCAAGCTCGCCGATCCGGTAGTCCTTCAGGTGGATCATGGCCGTGCGTCCTGCGTACTTGTCGATGGTCCGGACCGGGTCCAGACCGCCGCGCTGGATCCAGTGCACGTCCAGTTCCAGGCCCATCGCGGGGGAGTTGTCGGCAATGACGTCCAGCAGGAACCTGCCGTCGACTTTCGCGAACTCGACGTGGTGGTTGTGGTAGTAGAGGCCGATGCCCTCCTGGCGGAGCCGCTCGGCGTACTCGTTCGTCTGCCGCGCGAAGGCAATGACGGCATCAACCGATCGCAGCGCGGTCAAGGGCAGCATGCCGATCCGCAGCAGGCTCACGTCGAGCCGTCTGGCGTCCTGCACGATCTTGTCGAAGTCTCGGCGCAGCGAGTCGCCCGGCACTCCTTCGGGTACGTCCAAGGCGACCGACAGGGCCGCGATGTCCATGCCCAGCTCGGTGCGGGACCGCTCGAGCTCCGCGACATTCTCCTTGGTCATTGGGACCTGCGAGATCTCCACCGCGTGGTACCCGATGGCGGTGACCTTGCGGAGCGTCTCGAATACGCCGATGTCGGCGAAACTGGCCTTCAGCATCATTGCCTGCACGCCAATTGTCGGCACGAGCTCCTCCTGATGTCAGCCGTTCAAACCCGGCGCCGGGGACGACTGCCGGTAGATCTCCTGCACGATACGAAGCGACTTCGCGGCCTCCCTGGGGCCGATCCAGAACGGCTCCGGGTCCGCCAATCGGTCGTAGAAGTCCCGGATGAGGATCTCGTGGGAGACGCCCCAGTACGCCCGCCCACCCGATGGCGCCTGCCGCTCCGCGACCACATCGACCCGACCGTCGGCGTAGTCGATGGTCAGATCTCCGTTCAGGCGGAGCGTCGCGCACTCGGTGACGATCTCAATGGTAATGGGAGAGTTCACGGCGTGGCCGAGGGTGCCGAACAGGACGCTGCGGGCGCCGCCGGCGTGCTCGGCACCGAACTCGGCGGTGTCTTCAACCTCGATCGTGTCGCTCAGGAACCGGGTGGCGGCGTGACCACTGATCGCGGTGACGTCGCCCAGCAGCCACTGCAGGAGATCGACGGTGTGGATCGCCTGGTTCATCAGCAGCCCACCACCCGCGCCGGCCCAGGTGCCGCGCCAGGGCCGAGCGCGGTAGTAGTCGGCGGTGCGGTGCCACAGAACCGTTGCCGAGCCGCCGTGTACCGCACCCAGTTCCCCGGAGCGAAGCAGCCGGTGCATGGCCACAGCGGTGGTGTTGTAACGGTTCTGGAAGCACACGGCGATCTTCGCAGTTGCCCGGTCCGCGGCCTCGATCAATCGCTGCCCCTCGATCACGCTGTGCGCCAGGGGCTTCTCGACGATGACGTTGACGTCATGCTCCAGGAAGTCGACGGCCGGCGACGCATGCTGATGGTGCGGGGTGCATATGTGCACGACGTCAGGTCGCAGCTGCGCCAGCAGGGCCCGGTGGTCGGTGAACCCAGGTGCGCCGAGGGTTCTTTCGGCCTGGGCAAGCCGCTGCGGGTCGGTGTCGCAGACCGCGACGATCGTGGTGCCGGCCATGGTGGCCAGCGCCTCGATGTGGACCGTTGAGATGTCGCCGCATCCGATGATCGCCGCGGTGGCCATGCCAGCTCTCCTTCTCCAGCTGCCCGGGGTCGTTGGTCGAGTCCGCCGGTCAACGCTCGTCGAAGGCGCCCTCCTGGCGGATGCGCTTGTTGAGCTCAGCCATGTACTGGTCCTCGTCGAAGTCCAGTGGGACCTCCTGGCCGATCCAGCTGGACAGGTGGATGGCGTTGGCCAGGCGGACCCCGTTGATGCCGTCCGACCCGGGAGCGATCAGCGGCGTGCCGTGCAGGATGTTCTCGGCGAAATTCTGAAGCACACCGGCGTGTTGGGCACCCCAGACGGAGTCGAACTCGAGGACCTCGCTGTCGTAGTAGGACTCGGTGTCCAGTTGGCCGGCGAACATCATCCGCACCTGTTCGGAGTCCATGCCCTCGCTGATTTCCCGTTCGGGCCGGTGTAAGCGGATGACGGTGGCAGTCTTACTGTTCTCGACCACGATCTTCCCCTGGTCGCCCAGGATCTCGAAGCGGTCGGTGCCGATCAGGTCATGGGTGGCAGTGACGAAGACCCCGGTGGCGCCGTCCCCGTAGTCGACGACCGCGGTCACCTCGTCCTCGACCGCGATATCGCGGCGGAACCCGTACGCGACCTTGGCATAGACCGATTTGGGAATGCCGCAGATCCACTGCCACAGGTCGAGTTGATGGGGCGCCTGGTTCACCAAAACGCCGCCTCCTTCACCGCCCCAGGTGGCACGCCATTTGCTCTGGTCGTAGTACCCCTGCGGACGCCACCAGGTGGTGATGATCCAGTTGGTGCGCCGGATCCTGCCGATGTCGCCGCTGTCGACGATGTCCTTGATCTTGACGTAGAGCGGGTTGTTTCGCTGGTTGAACATGATCGCGAAGGTCAGGTTCGGCCGGCTGGCCGCGAAGGCGTTGAGTTCCTTGACCTGACGTGTGTAGACCCCGGCCGGCTTCTCCACCAGGGCGTGGATGCCCCGCCGCAGGGCGTTGATGCCCATCTCCGGGTGCAGGTAGTGCGGCACGCAGGTAACCACCGCGTCCACCTGGCCGCTGTCCAGCATCTGGATGTAGTCGGTGAAGAACGGCACACCAGGGTATTCGGTCCGGACGATATCGCCCTTGGCCGAGTCGTGGTCACAGATGGCGCCGATCTGGATGTCGGGGACCGTGCCGTCGGTAATGAACCGTGCGTACATCGACCCCTGCGCGCCGAGCCCGATGATGCCCAGCCGCACCTTACTGGTGGCCGCGTCTGTCACTTCGGCTGTCTCCCTTGCCTAGTTTCGCGGGCGGGTGTATCGCGTCGGGACGGCGCCGCGTGCGCCGGCACGAGAAGGATGATCCGGTCACGCCCATCGGAGCAAACGGTTGCCATGTGTTGCCTGCGATCGATTCCGCCGCACGGCCGATGATGCCCGGCGGTACGTCGACCGGGTCCGCGGCGCGCCGTTCCCGTTCCGGGCAACAGTTGGCAACAGGTAGCCGCACGACCCGTCGCCACGATTGCCTCTAGGTGAGCGAGGCCGGCCGCCGGCCTGGACCTCGCCGATCCTGACCGACAGAGGGAGAGACGTGTCCGCCGTGTCCACCGTGCCCGCTGTGCCCGCCGAACCAGCCAGCAAAGCTCCGACTCGTTCGGTGACGATCTACGACGTCGCGGCCGCGGCCGGGGTGGCACCGTCCACGGTCTCCCGCGCCTTCTCAAGGCCGGGGCGGGTGAACGCCGGCACTGCGGACCGGATCCGGCGGATCGCCGATACCCTCGGATACCGGGTGACCCCGCTGACCGGGTCGGTCCCGCGGGCCCGGACGGCGACCATCGCCCTGGTGGTCTCGGATCTGACGAACCCGTTCTATGACGACATCATCGCCGGTGCCGAGGCGGCTGGTTCGGGTCATACGGTGCTGGTGACCAACACCAGAGGGTCGGAGCAGGTCGAACGGGAAGCCTTGGAACGCCTCGTGCCGATCGTGGAAGGCATTGTGCTCGCGACCACGATCGTCTCCGATTCGACCATTCGAGTGATTGCCAAGCAGCGGCCGACCGTGGTCCTGAATCGGGTCGTCAGCGACGTCCCCAGCGTCGTCGCCGACACCCCCTTGGGGACGCACCGGGCGATGCAGCACCTGGCCGAGTTGGGCCACCACACGATCACCTATGCAGCCGGCCCGGAGGCATCCTGGACAAACGGCATCCGGTGGCGGTCGATGCGCGATGCGGCCGCGACGTGGCAGTTGCAGACCCGTCGGATCGGTCCCTTTCGCCCCGATGTTGCGGGCGGGGAGGAGGCCGCCGAGCAACTGTCCCGGAATCCGACCACGGCCGTGATCGCCTATAACGACCGGATGGCGATAGGCCTCATTCGCCGGTTGACAACCCTCGGCGTGCGGGTTCCGGCCGACGTCAGCGTCATCGGCTTCGACAACATCTACCCCGGCGAGCTGGTCAGCCCGCCGCTGACCACCGTCGCCTCCCCCCTCCATTTGATGGGCACCGTCGGGGTGCGCAACCTCCTGGCCATGATCCAAGGGGTTCAACTGCAGACTCGTGATCCCGCCTTGCTGCCGTCGCGGCTGGTCGTCCGCGGATCCACCGGGCAGCGCACCCAGACGGCACCTCGATCGTTCGGCGCTGCAGGTCCGAGCAGCGCCGACCTGATCGCGCGGTCAGCGGAACCCGGCAGTTGCCGGCTTCGCGAGGCCGATTCGGTCCCTGATCGGGCCGGCCGGCACGATGATCTCCAGGCCCTGTCCGACCACACAGTCACATCCGTCGCTCCGTAACCGGCCAGTAAATCCAGGTGACCAGCCAGTCTGCCGTCTCACCGACGGCTTTGCCCATGACAACTTGTGGCAACGGATTGCTGCCGGAAGCGACCGGGCGCTACCGTCGCTGCACCTCGGGGGCCACCCGATGTGGTCTGGTCTGCCAAAGGGAGCGACGTTGCCTCGCAGGCAATGCCTGAAACCTGTGGATCGGCCGGTGTGAGCGTGGCGTTCGGTCGCCGACGGCTGGGGTGACCCACCGCAACCTCGAGCACGGGGACGCCGTAGTCCCCCTAGAGCCAATGGAGGCGATGTGAGCAGTAGCGCAGCACCCGACGCGGTACCACAACCCGAACCCGAACACCACGAACGCACACCCGTCCGGGCCGCCGTCGCGTCCTGGATCGGCTCCGCGCTCGAGTACTACGACTTCGCGGTGTACGGCACGGCCGCGTCGCTCGTGCTCGGCAAGCTGTTCTTCCCACCGGAACTGCCGACGGGGATCGGCGTGCTGTTGTCGATGTTGACATTGTCCGTCGGCTACGTGGTGCGTCCCCTCGGGGCGCTCATTTTGGGCCCGTTGGGTGACAAGTACGGCCGGAAGTTCGTCATGATGCTGACGCTCTTCGGTATCGGCGTTTGCACCTTCCTGATCGGCTGCCTGCCCACCTACGAGACGGTGGGCGTGCTCGCGCCGATCATGCTGGTGGTCCTGCGGATTATTCAGGGACTCTCGGTCTCGGGTGAGCAAGCGAGCGCGATCACCATGTCGCTCGAGCATTCCCACGACAAGAGTCGCGCGCTCACCACGAGTTGGACGCTCAACGGCACCCAGGCCGGCGGCCTGCTGGCGACCGGTGTCTTCATTCCCATCACCGCCTACTTCAGCACGGCGCAGCTCGAGGCGTGGGCCTGGCGCATCCCGTTCTGGCTGTCGGCGATCGTCGTCGTCGCCGCCTACATCATCCGCCGCAAGCTCGAGGAACCGCCGGCGTTCATCGAGGCCCAGGCCGTCCAGGTGCAGTTGTCCCCGCTCAAGCAGGCCACGCGGTTCCACTGGGCCGCCATCGTCCGGGTCGCGTGCTGTGCCCTGCTCGCCTCCGTCGCCTACGTATTCGGCAGCTTCTCCGTCGCATTCGCCACGAACGGTTACCAGCTCGACAAGCCCACCATGCTGTGGGTTCCCGTGGTGGTGAACCTGGTAGCACTCGTGGCCATCCCGATCTCGGGCGTGCTGGCGGACAGGATCGGTCGAAAGCCCATGTTCCTCTTCGGGATCATCGGAGCGGGACTGCTCACCGCTCCCTACCTCTGGTCGATCACCACCGGCAACTGGACGCTGATCTTCTTCTTCGGCATCCTGTCCAACGGCTTGGTGTACTCGGCGGCCAACGCCATCTGGCCGTCGTTCTACGCCGAGATGTTCCCGGAGCGGGTCCGCGTCTCGGGACTCGCGGTCGGCACCCAGATCGGCTTCGCGATCGCGGGCGCCGTCGCGCCCACCGTGTCGGTGGCCCTGTCCGGTGCGGACCTGAAGGGCTGGATCGGCCCGTCGATCCTCACGATCGTGTTGTGCGGGATCGGGGCCATCGCCGCGATGACCGCCAAGGAGACCGGAAAGCTGAGCCTCGACGAGATCGACGAGGTACAGCAGACCGACCAGGAGCGCGAGGTCATCAAGTCGCTCACGGTCCCGGCCCCGGCCGCCGCCTGACGGTAGCGCACAACCGGTGGGAACCTCACCACCACAGCGTGTGCGAGCCGTGCCCCGCGTGGAGCCCGGAGAGAATCCGGGGCCCTCGCGGGGCCGGCTCGCTGCCATACCTGCATCTGCCAAGCGCAACATCGACGACGAGGGACGGCCAACGGCATGTGGACGCTTTCCGGATTCGCTGACGAGATCGCCGACGACTTCACCACCCAATGCGAGGTGGCGTCAGGCTTGGGCATGAAATTCCTCGAAGTTCGAAGCGCCTGGGGAACAAATATTCTCGACCTCGACGGGGCGCAATTGGCGACCGTTGAGCAGACCCTGGACCGACACGGCTTGCAGGTCTCCAGCATCGGATCGCCGATCGGCAAGATCTTCATCGACGAGGAGTTCGCGCCGCACCTGGATCGGATGAAGCATGCCGCGGACGTCGCCCGCCGGCTGAATGCTCCTTACATCCGGATCTTCTCGTTCTTCATCCGACCCGGTGACGATCCGGCGGCTCAGCGGGCCGAGGTGCTGCGCCGCATGCGGGCACTGGCCGATGTCGCCGAGCAGGCGGAGGTGACCATGGTGCACGAGAACGAGAAGGAGATCTATGGCGACATCCCCAGCCGCTGCCTGGACATCGTCACCTCGGTGAGTTCGCCAAGGTTGGCATTGGCATGGGATCCGGCGAATTTCGTCCAGTGCGGCGTGCGCCCCTTCAGCGAAGGCTACGAACTGCTCCGGCCGCACCTGGACTACATCCAGATCAAGGACGCGCTGCTGACCGACGCGTCGGTCGTCGTCGCCGGTGCCGGGGACGGCCAGGTACTGGAGACCATCCGGGCCCTGCGCAACGACGGGTTCGACGGGTTCTTCTCCCTGGAGCCGCACCTGGGTGAATACACCGCTTTCGGGGCATTGTCCGGGCCGGAATTGTTCACCAAGGCATTTCAGGCCTTCACCGACATGCTGACCGGCGAAGGGATCGAATACGCATGACCGGGCCGCACAATCCGGGGCCGGCGACGGGCTCCGCCGGTTAGACCCGAGACTCTCGATACCACCAATTGCCACATGTGTCTCGGTCGTGGGCCGCTGGTCTTGAAGTGTCCAGCGGCCCACGGTGTTTGCACCTACCGCAGCCGGTACAGCACCTCTCCGGCCTGCGGCAGCACGAGGGTGTCCGGATCGGCGGCCATCGCATCGATGTCGACCAGGGCCGGGTCCAGGTAGTCCAGGTTGGCGGCTCGTGTCACGTCCTCTGGGATCCCGGTGGCCAGGGTGACGGTGACCCGGCCGTGTTCCCCCGTCTCCGGGTCCCAGGTGCCCGCCCCCCGTAGATGGGTGGAATGGGCCAGATCCCCCCAGCGGTAGCCGGAGAATCTGTCCCATTGCCCCAGGAAGTAGTCCCGGCAGTGGTACCCGATCTCCTGGATGACCGGGTGCATCGCCGAGATCTGGGTGATGTGCGGGGCGTAAAGGATGACCTGTCCGCCATCGGCGACGACCGGCTCCACCTTGTAGAACCCCTTGGCGCCGGTCCACATGTCCTCGTACTTGGTGGGGATGACCGACAACACCCGTCGGACCGGCGCGTCCAAGTACTGCACGTGCGTCTGCGCGGACACTTCCGCGCACGCAGCCCACGCAGCCTCGGGTGAACCGAATGACGCGGCGTGCAGCGCGCTGGTTCCGGACTGCGCGACCAGGCAGAACGCGAGCCGCCGACTCGGGATCATCGACGCCGCTTCGTTGATCAGCGCCCGGACCGGGGTGATCCCACGGGTACCGATGATGTCGGCGCTGGTGATCAGCGCGCCCAGCCAATGTGAGAAGTCGATGACCTCCGGCCCGGCAACTCCCGGAAAGAAGTACTTGTTGCCGCCGGAGAACCCGACGACCTCGTGCGGAAACACCGGCCCGACGACCAGCGAGACGTCGTTCTCGACAACGGCGCGGTTGAGGACGACCTCCACCGACCGGTGGAATCTGCCGTCGGACAGCTCGGCGACCCGGCTTTCGCTGATCCGGCCGAGCGAGGTAAAGGTCCCCGGCTTCCACCATTCATGGTTGAGCACCGTCGTGCCAGGGTAGGTCGCCGTCAGACCCCGGTCGGCGTACCCGAGGTGGTTGGCCAGGTGGGTCTCGGTCATCGCCGCGTGGGTACCCAGAGCGATCAGTACTGTGATCGCAGACGCCCTACCGTGCAGTGCCTGATGCACGGCGGACAGCAGGAGCGGCAACGGGCAGCTGCGCGTGCCGTCGGGCACGATCACACAGACGCTGCGCCCGTCGAGGTCCTCCGCGGCAAGAGACTGCGCCACGAATTGTCGGACGGCGTCGTCGGTCAGGATCTGGTCGGGTCCGCCGATCAGGGCAGCGGCTCGAGCGAGTTCGGTGACGACGTCAATGGTGTCGGTCATGGTTGCACGATGCCCGGTCCGCCGAGGTTCGGCAAGAGACCGTTCGGTAAGAGGCCAGGGCAACAGACGACAACCGATTGCCCGAACGGGTCGATCAGGGAACAGTAATCGCATGCCAGCCGAATCCGCGCCGCTGACGTTGCACCCCGACCGTTTGCTGCCCGCCAACCCGAGCGTCCGCGACATCGCGTCGCGCCTGTACGAGGCGGTCAAGGACCGTCCGATCATTTCCCCGCACGGGCACGTCGACCCGCGAATGCTGGTGGAGAACAAGCCGTTCAGCGACCCGACCAGCCTGCTCCTACAGCCCGACCACTACGTGACCCGGCTGCTGCACGCCAACGGGTTGTCGCTGGCCGACCTGGGAGTGAGCGAGGGCCCGCTACCCGAGCCGCGGGCTCGTCAGGCCTGGCAGCTGCTCTGCGCGAACTGGCGGGTGTTCCGGGGCACCCCGGTCCGGTACTGGTTCGACAGCGAACTGGGTGAGATCTTCCAGGTCACGCAGCGGCCGAGCGCCGACAACGCCGACGCGTTGTACGACCAGATCAGCGCCAAGCTGGCCGACGACGACTTCCGGCCCCGCGCATTGCTCAGCCGCTTCGGCATCTCGGTGCTGGCCACTACCGACGACCCTGCGGACGACCTGGCCGCCCACGAGGCGATCGCCCAGGACCCGACGTTCCCGACGCGGGTGATCCCGACTTTCCGACCCGACCGGTACCTGGAGCCTGCCCGGGCCGGCTGGATCGAGGCGGTCAAGGGATTGGGTGCCGCCGCCCAAATCGACGTCGGTGAGTACGACGGGTACATCCGGGCCCTGGAGGAGCGTCGCCAGTTCTTCATCTCCCGGGGCGCCAGATCAGCCGACCACAGCCACTTGGACGCCCGCGCCGAGCCATTGGAACTCGGCGAGGCGCAACGCATCTACGGTCTGGCGATGAGCGGCCGGGCCACCGTCGAAGAGGCCACCGCGTTCCGCCGGCACATGGTGCTGGAAATGGCCCGGATGTCGTGCGACGACGGGTTGGTGATGACCTTGCATCCGGGAGCGGTGCGCAATCACCATCCGGCGACCTTCGCTCGCTACGGCGCGGACACCGGGCACGACATCCCCGTCGCGGTGGAGTACACCCGGGCGTTGCAGCCGCTGCTGGAGCGTTACGGCACCCATCCCAACCTGCACCTGGTGCTGTTCACCCTGGATGCCGACGTGTTCAGCCGGGAGATCGGCCCGCTGGCCGGGTTCTACCCGGCCGTGTACGCCGGCGTCCCATGGTGGTTCCTGGACAACCCGTCCGAGATCCGTTCCTTCCAACGGTCCGTCACCGAGATTGCCGGCTTGACCAGACTTTCCGGCTTCATCGACGACACCCGCGCGTTCTGCTCCATCCCGGCCCGGCACGACATGTCCCGTCGGCTGGACGCCGGCTTCCTGGCCGAGCTGGTCGCCGAGCACCGCCTCGATGAGGACGAAGCACTCGACAGCATCGTCGATCTGGTGACCGACCAGCCCCGAAAGGTGTTCAAGCTGTGAGCACCTCGACAGACCAGGGCACCGTGGGCGCGGTCAGGTTGTCCCGGGCCGCTGGTGACACGCGCGCGGCCGCCCCGGTGCGGATCGTGCACCTGGGGCTGGGCAACTTCTTCCGGGCGCACCAGGCCTGGTACACCGACATGGCATCAGATGCCCAGGAGTGGGGAATCGCGGCCTTCACCGGCCGGTCCACCGCGCTCGCCGACGCGCTCACCGCGCAGGAAGGTGCTTACACCCTGATCACTCGCGCCGCCAGCGGCGACTCCTGCCGGGTATTGGCCAGCGTGTCCAGGGCCCACCCGGGGACCGACGCCCTTGCCTGGCTGGATTACCTGGCCGACCCCGAGGTGCCGATCGTCACTCTGACCGTCACCGAGGCCGGGTACGTCCGCGGCAAAGACGGCGGATTGGACGTCGAACGAGCCGACATCCGGAGCGACCTGGCGGCCCTGCGCGGCGACCGCGCGGCGTCGGTGCGAACCACACCGGCCCGACTGGTGGCAGGGTTCGCGGCCCGGCGCGCCGCGGGCGCCGGGCCTCTCGCGTTGGTCTCGTGCGACAACCTGCCGGGGAACGGCGCCGCCGCCGCCCGCGTGGTGAACGACTTCGCCGCCATCCTCGACCCGGACATCGCCGGCTGGATCCGGGAGAACGTTTCCTTCGTCACCACGATGGTCGACCGCATCACGCCGGCGACCACCCAGGACGACATCGACGCCGTCGTCGAACTCACGGGCCGGGCCGATGCCGCACCCGTCGTCACCGAACCCTTCACCGAATGGGTGCTGTCCGGGGAATTTCCCGCCGGCCGACCGGCCTGGGAGGATGCCGGCGCCCGGTTCGTCGACGACGTCACTCCGTTCGAGGAACGCAAACTCTGGCTGCTCAACGGAGCTCACTCGTTGCTGGCCTACGCAGGCAGCGCCCGCGGCCATCGGACCATCGCCGAGGCCGTCACCGACACGGTGTGCCGGGACTGGATGGTCCAGTGGTGGACGGATGCGTCCGGCCACCTGACGCTTCCCGAAGAGGAGACCGCGGCCTACCGGGAGGCGTTGCAGGAGCGGTTCGCCAACCCGCGGATCCGACATCTGTTGGCACAGATCGCCACCGACGGATCACAGAAGCTACCGGTGCGGGTCCTGCCAACCGTCCGGCTCGAACGTGCCCGGGGCCGCCTGCCCATCGGAGCGTTGCGGGTGGTGGCGGCCTGGGTCAATCACCTCCGCGGCGCCGGCGCTCCGGTGCAGGACGCGGCGGCCGCGCAGGTGGTTCCGCTGGCCGCCAGGCCGCTCGACGACGCCGTGCGTGCCGTCCTCGAGTATCTCGATGCCGACCTCGCCGGGGACGCCGACGTGGTCGCCGCGGTTGTCGATCTCAGCACAGAACTGACCATGGGCTGAGATGCCACTGGTCGGCCTGGGACCGACCCGACGATGTGCCCGGACAGCGCTTGTGAATACTCCTTCCGCAGCAAAGGATGAATCATGGTGACCGCAATGCATTCGCTCGATCCCATCGCGGACATCGGCGTGACCGGGCTGGCCGTGATGGGTTCAAACCTGGCCAGGAACCTGGCCCGCAACGGGTTTGTCACCGCCGTCCACAATCGCTCGGTCACCAGGACGGACGCGCTGATCGCCGAACACGGTGCGAACGCGACATTTGTACCCAGCACCAGCACGGCCGACTTCGTCGCGTGCCTGAAGGTGCCCCGCAAGGTGATCGTCATGGTCAAGGCGGGCAGCGCCACCGACGCGGTCATCGACGAACTCGGTGAACTCCTCGAACCCGGCGACATCCTCATCGACGGCGGCAACGCGCAGTTCTGGGACACCCGCCGTCGTGAAGAGGCATTGCGGGACAAGGGGATCCACTTCGTCGGCTGCGGCATCTCCGGTGGTGAGGACGGCGCCCTGAACGGGCCGAGCATCATGCCCGGTGGATCCACGGAAGCCTACGAGCGATTGGGTCCGATCCTGGAGCGGATCTCCGCGCAAGTCGGCGACCAACCGTGCTGCACGCACGTCGGTACCGACGGGGCCGGTCATTTCGTCAAGATGGTCCACAACGGCATTGAATACGCCGACATGCAGTTGATCGCCGAGGCGTACGACCTGCTGCGCCGCGGGGCCGGCTTGACGCCCGCCGAGACTGCGGATGTCTTCACCGACTGGAACGCCGGCGAACTGGAGTCCTTCCTGGTCGAGATCACCGCCGAGGTGCTGCGACACCAGGATGCCGAGACCGGCCTGCCGTTTGTCGACGTCGTCGCCGATGCCGCGGCGCAGAAAGGCACCGGCACCTGGACGGTGCAGACGGCGCTGAGCTTGGGGACCCCCGTGTCCGGGATCGCCGAGGCGGTGTTCGCCCGGGGGCTCTCTGCCCGGCCGGGGCAACGGCAGGCCGCAGCCTCGGTGCTGCCTGGTCCGACCCCGGCGGGATCCGTCTCGGACCGGGACCGCTATGTGGAGGATGTCCGCAGGGCCCTCTATGCGTCCAAGATCGTCGCCTACGCCCAGGGCTTCGATGTCATCGCCGCTGGGGCGGCCGAGTACGACTGGAAGATCGACAACGGCGCGCTCGCCCGGATCTGGCGCGGCGGTTGCATCATCCGGGCGGCGTTCCTCAATCGCATCACCGAGGCCTTCGAGCAGGATTCCGATCTCGCGAGCCTGCTGGTCGCCCCGTACTTCGCCGCCGCCCTCGCGGACTCCCAGGAGTCGTGGCGACGGGTTGTCGCCGGTGCCGCTTGGTCCGGTATCCCCGCCCCGGGGTTCGGCTCTGCGCTGGCCTACTACGACGGCCTGCGGTCCGAGCGGCTGCCCGCCGCACTCATCCAGGGGCAACGCGACTTCTTCGGCGCCCACACCTACCAGCGCACCGACCGGGCCGGAACGTTCCACACCCGGTGGTCTGCCGACCGCACCGAGATCCAACTCTGAGAATCTGATCCCTGCCGGGCAACCTGCGACGTTCACCGACCGGACCGAAAGAAAGGGCTACGTCACCGTGACCAGCACCCGCATCGTGGCCGATGCGCTGATGACCCGGACCGTCCCGGACGACTGGGCGGAGGTCGATACCAGGGCGGTGGACACGGTGCGGGTATTGGCCGCAGACGCCGTGCAGAAGGTGGGCAACGGGCACCCGGGCACGGCGATGTCGTTGGCCCCATTGGCATACTGCTTGTTCCAGAAGGTGATGCGGCACGATCCGGCGGATCCGGACTGGGTGGGTCGGGACAGGTTCGTGCTGTCGGCCGGCCACTCGTCGTTGACCCTTTACATCCAGTTGTACCTGGCCGGTTTCGGCCTTGAATTGTCGGACATCGCGGCGTTGCGGACGTGGGGGTCATTGACTCCGGGGCATCCGGAGTACCACCACACCAAGGGTGTGGAGATCACGACCGGCCCGCTGGGTCAGGGGCTGTCGTCGGCGGTCGGGATGGCGATGGCCGCCCGCCGCGAACGGGGTCTGTTCGACCCTGACACCGGTGTCAGCGACTCACCATTCGACCACTTCATCTATGTGATCGCCTCCGACGGGGACATCCAGGAGGGGGTCACGAGCGAAGCATCCTCGATTGCTGGGCGCCAGCAACTCGGGAACCTGATCGTGTTCTACGACCACAATGGGATTTCGATCGAGGACGACACGAACATCGCGCTCTCCGAGGACGTCGCCGCACGCTACGAGGCCTACGGTTGGCATGTCCAAAAGGTCGAGGGCGGCGAGAACGTCACCGGCATACTGGACGCCGTCGAGCGGGCCAAGGCGGTCACCGACCGGCCGTCGTTCATCCAGCTCCGCACCATCATCGCCTACCCGGCGCCAACCAAGATGAACACGGGTTCCTCGCATGGCTCGGCGTTGGGCACCGACGAAGTTCGAAGGATCAAGACCATTCTCGGGTTCGACCCGGACAAGTCCTTCGAGGTGGACGATGTCGTCCTGAAGCACACCCGGCTCGCGCTGGATCGGGGCAAGGCCGCACGGGTCGCCTGGCAGAGGAGCTTTGACGCGTGGGCAGCGGCGAATCAGCAGCGCAAGGCGCTGTTCGACCGGCTGCAGGCACGCGAGCTCCCGGCCGGGTGGACCGACGCGCTACCGTCCTGGCCGGTCGACGCCAAGGGCCTGTCTACCCGAGCGGCGTCAGGCGCAGTGCTCAATGCGCTGGCGCCGGTGCTGCCGGAGTTGTGGGGCGGGTCGGCCGACCTCGCCGAGTCGAACAACACCACGATGAAGGGCGCCGACTCCTTCGGACCCGTCGCCGCGAAGACCGGGCATTGGAACGCCACCCCGTACGGACGCACGCTGCATTTCGGGATCCGCGAGCACGCGATGGGAGCGATCCTGTCCGGCATCGTGCTGCACGGGCCCACCCGCCCCTACGGCGGCACGTTCCTGCAGTTCTCGGACTACATGCGCGGCGCGGTCCGGCTCGCCGCGGTCATGGGCGCACCGGCCATCTACGTGTGGACCCACGACTCCATCGGCCTGGGTGAGGACGGCCCGACCCATCAACCCGTTGAGCACCTGGCTGCGCTCCGCGCCATCCCGGGGCTCGCGGTCGTCAGACCTGCCGACGGTAACGAGACCGCGTTCGCCTGGCGGGCCACTCTGGACAAGCAGTCCGCATCGTCCTCCGGGCCGGTCGGGCTCGCACTGACCAGGCAGAACGTCCCCACCCTGGAAGGAACCTCGGCGGAAGGCCTTTCCCGCGGCGGGTATGTCCTTGTCGACGCCGACGGTGATCTGGATGTCATCGTCATGGCGACCGGGTCCGAGGTGCAACTCGCCGTCGCCGCACGCGATCTGCTGCAGGCGGAAGGCATCGGCACCCGCGTGGTGTCCATGCCGTGCCTGGACTGGTTCCAGGGCCAGGACCCCGAGTACATCGAATCGGTGCTCCCGGCCGCGGTGACCGCCCGAGTCAGCGTCGAGGCCGGGGTCGCCCAGCCGTGGTGGCGGTGGCTCGGTTCAGCCGGTCGGCCGGTGTCGCTGGAGCACTACGGCGCCTCCGCCGACGCGGCGACCCTGTTCCGCGAGTTCGGGTTCACCCCCCAAGCCGTGGTCGCCGCCGCCCGGGCGTCCCTGATCCTGGCGACGCAGGACGCGTCGCTGACCACCGGATCCAATGCCGACGGCCGCGCGCACGCCGCGACGACATGGTCTTGAGAGGTCCTCGGCCCCGTTGGTTGTCCAGGCCCTGCCGACCGCGAACGTTCGAGAAGGAAAGTGGATGGTCATGACCGCACCACGGAACACCGGCAACCCCTTGGCGGAACTCGCCGCCGCGGGCGTATCCCTCTGGCTGGACGATCTGTCCCGACAGCGCCTGCAATCAGGCTCTCTCGCGGGCCTGATCAAGGACTCGAACATCGTCGGGGTGACCACCAACCCGTCGATATTCCAGGCTGCGCTGCAGGACGGCGCCTCCTATCGGCGGCAGATCGGTGAACTGGCGGCCCGCGGCGCTGGCGTCGACGACACCGTCCGTGAGGTGACCACCGATGACGTACGCGACGCCTGCACCCTTTTCACAACGACTTTCGAGGCATCCGGGCACGTCGACGGCCGGGTCTCCATCGAGGTCGACCCCCGCCTCGCGCACGACACCGCAGCGACCGTCGCCCAGGCACGGGAACTGTCGAAGACGGTGGACCGGCCGAACTTGCTGATCAAGATCCCGGCCACTCTCGCCGGGTTGCCGGCGATCACCGCCGTGATCGCCGAAGGCATCAGCGTCAACGTCACGCTGATCTTTTCCCTCGACCGCTACAAGGCCGTGATGGCTGCCTACCTCGACGGCCTGGAGCAGGCCAGGGCCCGCGGACAGAAGCTCTCCCAAATCCACTCCGTCGCCTCATTCTTCGTCTCCCGGGTCGACACCGAGATCGACAAGAGGCTCAGGGCCATCGGCACCCCGCAAGCCGCTGCCCTGGAAGGTCAGGCGGCGATCGCGAACGCTCGGCTCGCCTTCCAGGCGTACGAACAGACCTTCGCCGGCCCCCGCTGGGACGCACTGGTCAGGGCCGGCGCGAACAAGCAGCGTCCGCTTTGGGCCTCCACCGGTGTCAAGGACCCCAGGTTCGACGACACCCGGTATGTCGTCGAACTCGTCGCCCCGGATACGGTCAACACAGCTCCCGAGAAGACGATCGACGCTGTCCGCGATCACGGCGTCATTCGCGGCAATACCATCGCCGGCACCTACGCACAGGCGGCCGCCGTGTTCTCCGGGCTGGAGGCGCAGGGCATCGACCTGGCCGACGTCTTCCGGGTGTTGGAAGCCGAGGGCGTCCAGAAATTCGAACAGGCCTGGACCGAGTTGCTCGACTCGGTCGGGCAGGAACTCGCAAGACAGACCTACGGTCCGTCGGTAAGTTAGCCTAGTGGTCCGTCGGTCAAGACATGAGGTGGTTCGACGACCGGACCCCGGTTG
>CAYZBB010000087.1:0-27326 GCA_964476495.1 uncultured Actinomycetes bacterium
GCACTTCAGCCGCCAGGTGGGCCCCGTAGTGGCCGTCATCAGCGTTCATCGGCTCTCCATCCACGTCGAGAGGGTCTTCCGGATGGAAGGTAGTGCCACGCTCTGACAAGTCGATGCGGCGCCGAAGCGCTCGGTGAGCGATCTCCGAGGTGATTCCGCGGAATCACTTCCTCCCCCCGGGAGCGGGTGTCCTGTCCCATCGAAGTTGAGTCACTCCGGGTTGCAAGAGCGCAGGTCAGCACGGTGTGACTCAACTACGCGGGACGGTTCGACCTCGCCGTTCGTCCCACCTACTTGAGTCAGATCGGCGAAACGCCCACCGGGGGCCGAGCGGAACCGAAGGCTGTCATCGCAGGTCAGCGCCGGTCGGCAGGTGTCGGGTGACTCATCTATGTGGGACAACCCGACCCAGTGATTCATGTTCGGCACCGTCTGGCTCACGTCCGGTAGGACCGGACAGCGGGCCAGTGATCCCCCGGGCCCGGGCCCGGGCCCGTCTTCGTCAGTTCCGTTATTTCGTTATCGTTACTCTATTGCGTTATTGTTTCGTATTTCGTACCCTGTCGTCATGACTACCGTCGGCACCTCGGCCCGCACCTGCCGCTTTCCCGGCTGCACGGAGCCAGCCGCCAGCGCGGCGGGCGGCGCGCCCGGCCGCCCGCCGGAGTACTGCTCGAATCCGGACCACAACCGGGCAGCGGCCTGGCGGGCCCGCAGGGCGGAGCGCGCGTCCGCAGAGGGGCGTCCGCTTCCGGACGATCTGGATCGGCCGGTCTCGATGGCGCGAGCTCGAGCCGGGGAGCTGGTCGACCAGGTGGCGACGCAGGCCGGCCAACTGGCTGCCGCGCTGACCGCGGTGGTCGAGGAGCTGCGCACGCTGGGCGATCCGGACGCGGCCGCAGTGCAGATCGAGGCGGTGACCACGGAAGCCGACCAGCGGGTGGCGGAGGCGACCGCCCGGGCGGCCCGGGCGGAACGAGACCAACGCGCGGCCGAGTTGCGGCGTGCTGAGGCCGACGCCGCCGCGGAGGAAGCCACCGATCAAGCCGCCCAGTTGTCCGTGCAGCTCCAGGAGATCCAGGACGAGCACCGCGCGGCCACTGAGCGATGGGAGCAACAGTCGGCCCAGCAGCAGGCCGAGATCGACCGACTGATGGCTGCTTTGGACACTGCGGCGGCCGAGTCGGCCGAGCGTCTCATCCGGGCCCAGGCGGCGGAGACGGCCGGCGCCGCAGCGGAAGCCCGTGCTGCCGCGTTGGGTTCCGAGCTGGCCGAGGCAACTGAGCAACTGGAGAACGCAGCTGCTGTCGGGGCGGCCGCGGCACAGCGGGCGCACGACGCCGAGCAGACCAATGCGTCGTTGTCCACGCAGTTGGAGGGCGAGCGGTCGCGGGCAGGCAGTGCCGAGCAGGCGGCGGCGGCCGCCCGCGGCGAGGCCTCACAGCTGTCGGGGGAGCTGGAGCGGGCCCTGCAGGCGGCGGATTCCTTGCGGAACGAGATCCGGGAGGCTCGCTCTCAGGTCTTCGAGGCACGGGAGCGGGCCGCCGCATCGGCGGTCGAGCTGGCTGGGGCTCAGCAGCGCCTCGAGGACGAGCGTCGGCATACAGAAGCCCGGCTCGCCGATCAGAGGCTGGGTTACGAGGAGCGACTGATGGAGCTGCGGGCAGACCTTGACCGGCTGCGCGGCGATGCCGGTGGTCCCACTGGTCGCGGATCGAAGCGCCCTGCGAACTGAGTCAACGGGACTCTTCCCTGATGGGGACGGCTCAGCCGGCGGCCGCATCGGTGCAGTCGATGGTGGTTCGGTCGACCGGACTGCCAGTGATGACGCAGGGCAGATCGAGGTAGGTGACTTCGATGCTGGCGTTGAGCCATGGGCCGACAGTGGTTTTGCCCCAGCAGATGTGGTCTGTCTCATCGCAGGACGGTGCCGCTTCGCGCTGATCGTTGGTGGCGACTTGGAAGGGTTCGCCGTTGGCCGGCACCTGGTAACTCACTTGCGTTCCGACGGTGACGGTGCCGTCGTCGAAGATGAGCCTGGCCTGGTCGGGTTGGCCGTCCCCGGTGAGCCGGAGGATCGACAGGTGCGGGTACGGGAAGGTGAGTTCCGCGGCGCGGGCTCGGTCGAGGGAAGCCTGGCCGGCGACGGTGGTGGCCGGTCGAGTAGCGGCAATGGCGGTGACGGCCAGGACGGCCAGCGAGGCTGCAGCGGCGGCGCGTAGGTAAGTCGTTGACGTCATCGGTTCTCCCCTACCGGCTCACCGGCAGGGGTGTGTTCCTGGCGGCGGTTGCCGGTACTGAGTGCGGCGCCGCCGGGTAGGGGCGCGGTCATTTCCGGGGGGAGAGTATCGAGGTAGGCGCGCAGGGCATCTTCCACGATCGCTGCTTTGGGTCGGCGACCCCAGTAGGCCGCGGCTTTGGTGGCTTCGTGCACGTCGGCGTCGATCTGCACGCTGAGCTGGCTCCGGGAGGGGTTGGCGGCGGGGCTCATGCGCCGCTCCGGGCGGTGGCGTCGGCGGCGAGGACGCCGCGGTGGACGAGTTCGTCGACGACGGCGCGGTAGTCGTCGGTGACCGGCGCCCATCGGGCGCGGGCGGTCAGTGGCACCCGCTCGGCGTGCGCCTCGGTGACGGCGACGGAGCGTCGGACCGGCGGCAGGAGCATGTCGGATCCGAACACCTCTTGCGCCAGGTCGAGAGCTTCTTTGTAGGCACGGCCGGCGGCGGGCACGGCGCAGGGCAGGATGCCGGCCAGGTGCACGGGTCGTTCGTAGCCGTCGGCGATGGCGGGCACGTAGTCCATCAGGGACACGGTGTTTCGCAGCTCTTTGAGGCCGGCTTGGGTGGTGCCGATGACGCTGGTGGCGGCGACGATGCCGGCGACGGTGGGGATCTCGGTGCCGGCTCGGCAGTCGATGAGGATGGTGTCGTAGGCGTCTTCGACGGTGTCCAGGGCGCGCCGGAGCTGGCCTTCGACGCCTCGGGTGCCGGCCAGGATCCGGGCGGCGTCCTGCAGGCCTGGGCTGGAGGGTAAGAGGTCGATGCCGGCCACGCTGGACGGGGCGATCGCGTCGGTGACCGTGTCCCGGTCGAGCAGGACGTCGAGGAGCGTGCGCCGGTCCTCGGGTAGTTCGGCCTCGTCCAGGCCGAGCCATCGGGAGGCGTCCATCTGCCAGTCGCCGTCGACGACCAGCACCCGGTGGCCCCGTTCGGCCAGGATCGCGGCGGTGGTGACGGTGCTGGTGGTTTTTCCGCTGCTGCCGCTGGTGGTGGCCCAGGCGATGCGGGCCGGTCCCCCGGTCATGATGCATTCTCCTCGTCGCTGTCCTCGACGTCCGGTTCGGATTCGGATTCGTCGAGGTCGTCCGGCTCATCGTCGTCGTCGCGGGTGGCGGCGATGCGTTGGCGTTGTTCGTAGGGTCCTTCGGTGTACCCGGTCTCGCTGACCAGTCGGTCCAGGAACCGGAGGTCCTCGGCGTCCCAACGGCTCCAGGGGTTGTCGAGTCGCTTCTCGGCGCGGGCCAGCATGATCGCCCGAGCGGCGGTCTGCCGATGCGCCGGCGACCCCTCCAGGGCGGCCGTCTTCCACGCGTAGTGGGGTCCACCGAGTGATTCCGCGGAATCACTCCATCCGTGGCCGATGTCCGGGGCGAGTTTGGCGGCGAGACGGAGCTCGTCGACGTTGGCCATCCGCAGGACCAGCTCGGCCAGTTCGTCGGCGACCTGACCGGCGCTTCGCTTCTGGGCGAGCAGGACGGGCAGGACCTGTCGACGGCCTTTGGCGGCCGCGCGACGCTGCTGCTCCTGCTCTTTCTGCTGCGCCTGGTGGTCCACAGCGGCCCGCTTGTTGGCCACGGCGTCGGCGGTGATGCTGGTGTCGATGTAGGCGGTGCGCCCGGTGTTCTGGTCGACTGTCACGGCGAGCGTGCCGTTGGTCCTGGCGACCTCGAGCCGCTCGGTGTCGGCGGCGTCGATCCGCGCGTCCCAGACCGGCACCTCCATGTCGGCGACGACCGGGAGCCCTTCGGCGTGGGCCTTCTTGCGGGCGGCTTCCTGCGCGGCGAGCCGCTTGGCCTCTTGCTGTTTGGTGCCGTCGTGGACCCGGATCGCGCCGGGGATGTCGAGGCCGTTCCCCCACTGTCGGCGTTCCCAGGCGATCTGCCACACCTGGGCAATGTCGGCGAAGTCTTTGACCCCGCCGAGGGTTTCGGCGTCTTTGATGCCGAGACTGCCGTCGGCGAGCGCGGCGAGCGCCTTGTCGGGGAGCTTGAGCAGGCTCAGGCGCCGGGAGATGTGGGCCTGCCCTCGGCCGACCCGTTTGGCGATCACCCGCTGGCTCAGGCCAGTGTCGGTGAGCGCCTGGTACGCGCGGGCTTCGGCGAGCGGTTCGAGGCTTTCACGTTGGATGTTTTCGACGATCATCGCCTCGAGGTCGACGCCGTCGATGACCAGATGGTCCCCCGAGATGACAGGCACGGTGGCCAGGCCGGCCGCGCGGGCGGCTTGGAGGCGCCGCTCCCCCGCGACGAGCACCCAGTCAGTGTCTGCGGGGATCTGGTCGACCAGGGCCGGCCGCGCGTGGAGGAAGACGTCACGTCGGGACGCGACGAGGGGCTCGAGCACCCCGAGCTCGATGATTGACCGGGTGAGGTCGGCCAGGTCGGCCGTGTCGGCCGGGACTTCACCGCGGGGGTTGAGCGGGTGCCGGGTGATGCGGTCGACGGGGACCCGGTGGACCTCTTCGGCGTTCTCGCTGGGCTCGGGGGCGTCCCGCTGCGGTGTGACCGGCGGCGGGGTCGGGGCGGCCGCCGGCGCGCGTTTGATCTCCTTGCGCCGGATCAGGTCGGCCGCGCCCTGGCCGAGTCGGGTCTGTGCGGGCATGGGGTCTCCTTCGGTGGGTACTGGCGCAACGGTACGTAGTGCAAGCACTACTAGCACCGGAGGGTGCCGGGCGCGTCGCACGTGATTCCGCGGAATCACCCGGACGGCCCGGCTCTTTCTCCCCCGGGATCTGCGCTGTCAGTACGGCGGTTCTTCGCTGGTCCCGTTGGGCCGGGGTTGCCGGTTGATGGTGGCGGTGGCGTACCGCAGGGATGGCCCGATCTCGTCGACGAGCAGTTCCAGGACGGTGCGCTTGTCCCCTTCTCGGGTTTCGAAGCTGCGCTGGTTGAGGTGTCCGGTCACGATGACCCGCGCACCTTTGGTCAGGCTCTCGGTGGCGTGTTCGGCGGCTTGGCGCCACAGGGTGCAACGCAGGTAGAGGGTGTCGCCGTCTTTCCAGTCGCCGGCGGCCCGGTCGAAGGTGCGGGGGGTGGAGGCGACGGTGAAGTTGGCGACCGCGGTGCCAGATGCGGTGAAGCGGAGTTCAGGGTCGGCGGTGAGGTTTCCGACGATGGTGAGGGTGGTTTCGCCAGCCATGGACGGCGGCTCCTTTCAAGGGGGGTGGAGCAGGCGATCCGTTCGCCTGCACGGGGGCCCGGCCGGGGTCGGGCACCATGCCGAGGCGCGCGGATCAGTGGTCGGCGTGGGTGATGACCTGGTGGATGTCCGCGGGTGGCAGTCCGTCGAGGTAGATGTCGGCGATGATCTGGGTGAGGGGGTGAATCTGCCCTGGGCCCAGGATGTTCCAGTTGCGGTGCAGGGCCTTCATGCACAACTTCTTGTTGCCGGTGGCGTAGGCGGTGGCGGCGAGCGCGGCGTGGATATCCAGTGATGCCGGCTCGTTCGGGGCTGCTGCGGAGGCTTGGGCGAGGTCGTCGATCTGCAGCTGCCCGGTGAGGACGTGGGCGATGACTTGGTCACGGTGGGCGATGCCTTGGTGGATCCGCTCGGTGATGTCGGTGCTGGTGGTCATGTGCGCCTCCCGATTGGTTGGTTCCTTGCCTCGAACTGATCTAAGTCTAGTACTTGTAGTACTTGCACTGCAAGTACCTAGGGTGATTCCGCGGAATCGCTGGGGCTGCGGGGGGTGGACTCCGAAATTTCCCAGCATGGCGGGGTGGTGGTGAGCGTCAGGTGCGTGTTGGGCGCGAGCGGGCAGGTTTGGTGGTGCGGGTCGGTTGTCGGCGGGTCACCCGTGGTGGTTGTGCTGGGCTGTTGCGGGGGCTGGCCATGTGCTCTGGTGTGGTTCATGCTCATCGGGTTGGCTCTGTCAAATTTGGTGGAGCACCTGCCCCGGATACTGGCGAAGAAGGGCGCCGACGGAGCGGAGTGCCTGGTCCGATCGGAGCGCAGCGGGTCGACCCTGGTGGGGGAGCGCAGCGGAGGAGCCGGGGTCGGCCCGATCGGGTCGGGCACGGGAGCGGAGCGGCGCACTAGCCTGTATCCATCCGGGGCAGCTCGGCGCGCGGAGCGCGCCTGTTGTGTCTGGTGGTCTTCGGTGGCGGGTTGGCGGTGGGGGGCTCAGGATGTGCGGCAGCCCGGGCCGCGGTGGCGTTCCCCCCACGTCGGTGCGGTTCGGGCGCACGCATCCCCATCGCAACGGCGGGTGATTCCGCGGAATCACCCCCGCAGTGGCGCCAGAGGCGAGGGGTGGGTGGCGGTCGGTCGGGCATGATCGCTCGAACGTGGGTGGGAGTGCCGATCGAGGAGCAGCTGATGCCTGATGGCGGGTCATCCGGGGGGTCACCGAGGTTCCTCAAGATCGGGGACGTGGCCTCGGAGCTGGCGACCAGCGAATCTCAGGTGTACGCGCTGTTGAGGTCCGGTGAGTTGCAGGGGATTCAGATCGGCGGCCGGAAGCAGTGGCGGATCGAGCGGGCCAAGCTTGAGGAGTGGATCGCCGGGAGGTACCGCCAGACGGCGCAGCAGCTGGCCGATCTGCCGGAGACATTGGACGACGAGCAGGAATAGGCACGCGGAGGGTCGGGAGGCCGCGGAGGGCCCGCAGCCAGCCCCGGGATGGGGTGATTCCGCGGAATCACCCCAGCGGTGTGGTCAGGTGCAGGCGCTGCAGGCCGGGACTCGGTAGGCGGTGATGTTCACGCTGACCGCGGCGGTTTCGACGGTGCGCCAGATGCTGTGCAGGGTGAGGTCTTGGTCGACGCCGGCCCGGTCGCGGACGAGGTGGACGGCGCCGGCGGTGTTCATCAGCGCGAGCGCGGCGCCGCCGGCGTGGGCGGACTGGTAGTAGATGCCGCGGACAGGACGTTGTGGAGCCGGAACCGGTTGATCTTCCCAGATGGCGCGGGCCCATTCCTGGGTGCGGGGCCGTGGGTAGTCGCCGGTGGCCAGGGAGGGCAGGGCGTCGATGAGCATGGCCGCCCCTTCGGTCTTGATGTCCAGTAGTGGGATCGGCGCGGTCGGGCGGAGGATGGCGATCCGTGCCTGCGGGCAGATCTCGGCGGTCTTGCCGGGTCGGGTGTAGACCTCGGTGAATGCGACGCGCAGGTTGGCGCCGACGTACAGGATGCTGCGGCCGTCGGGGCAGATCCAGGGTGTGGGGATGCGGTAGGGGTCGGCGGCGTGTGGGTCGCCGGCTGGGGCCGGCTGGACGGTGTGGTGGTCCAGTCGGGCCAGCGGCCCGTAGCTGCGGTGGTCGGTGCCGGTTCGGACGTGCGGAGTGGGGTGGTAGATCCGGCACCACTGCCAGGGGCGGCGGGCCGTCGGCGGTCGCCATGCCCAGGTGGCGACCCGGCCCCGGGCGGCCATGGGCCGCTGCGGGGCGGTCAGTGCGGCTACCACGCGATCGGCCCACCGGCTTGAGCTGCCCGCAGGACCTGGTCGACGTCGCCGGCGGCCAGCCGGGCGGCGGGTGTGTGGTTATCGAGGTCGGCGTTGGGGGCGGTGACCCAGGCGGTGAGCGTGACGGGGCCGGCGGGGAAGTGCTGGCGCAGGGCGGCGATTCCGGGCAGGGTGCCGTTCTCGGTGTCGGCGTCGAACTGCCAGGCCGGGAGCTTCCAGACTCGGCCGTCTTTGAGGCCGACCAGGTCGCCGGCGTTGAGGCGGTCGCTGACGGCTTGGTCACTGATCCCGAGGAGGTGGGCGGCGTCGGCGCGGGTGATGGACTGCGCCAGGACCGTTTGCCGGTCGGCGAACTTGGCCGTGAGGTTGGCCAGGTGGGCCCGGGCGGCCTCGGCTGTCGACGGGGCGTCGCCCCACAGGGCCGGATCGAGGTTCTCGTCGGCGCCGGTGACGGTGTCGATGAATTCGGTGATCTCGCTGGCGGAGAGCTCCTGGATGACAGCGCGGAGGGCGTCCGACAGATCCCGGTCATCGGACGCTGTGACGCGGCGACGGTGCGCGGTGGTTGGCGCAAGGTCCGGAGTCGCCGCGGCGCGGCCAGCTAGCCAGCGGCCCGTGCCAGCGTTGAGCCGCCACCGGCCGGTCGTGACGGCGGCGACCCGAACGCTGTCCCTCCGGGGGATGAGGCGCATCTCGCGTCGGCTGGGAGCGTTCATGACCTGATTCTACCCTTCGCAAGTTACGCAAGCTGTACAAGTTGATGGTGTGAGTGATTCCGCGGAATCACTCACGGCGCTCGGGAATTGCCTTGGCCCCGGGCAACTCGCTCTCGTCGGGCTCGGGCCAACGCCCGAGCGCGGATGACTGCCGACCGGTCCGGCGTCGCGGGAGTGCTCTGCGGGGGTTCGGCCCGCAGCTGCTGGTCGCGTTCGGCGGCCTGTCGGGCGAGCCGGTCGATGCGGACCTGCGCCCGCAGTTCGCGATCCCGGGCAAGGCTGGCAAGGGGGGCGACTGTGGTGGCTGTGGCCGGTGCCGGCCCGGCGGGACGCGGGTCGGCCGGCCCGGGAGTGGCCGCCCGTCGCGATTGTGCCGCCGCCTGCTGCTTGGCCTGCCGGTAGCCGGGCAAGGGTGTGCCGTCGGTGGTACGCCAGAACATCAGCCGGTGGGCCAGCCAACCGGCGGGTATGCGCAGGTCGGAGGCGTTGTAGGCGTAGGGATGCTGGGCGCCGCTGGGCAGGTGGTCAAGCGCGTACAGGATTTCTCGGGCGCACCAGCCGGCCAGCAGAAAGTCCCGGCACAGGTGCCGTAGGTGCCTGTCGGAAAGCAACCGGGCGACTGGGCTGGCGAATTGCAGGTAGCGAGTGGCCTTGAGCCGTTCCGCCTGGGTGCGTGTGGTTTCGGTGTCGTCCCAGTCGCCCGCCGCGCGAAGCGCGGCGCGCATGTTCTCCGCGCGCGCGTGTGTGCGGGGGAAAGTTCTTGGCCCCGTAGGGTGCCCAGAAGGGGTCCGAGTTTCAGTTTCTGTGTGAGTGTTCCGGGTCGGTTGGGCCGGGGCCACTGGTCGGGGGGTCAGTAGGACGTACACGGCGGCGCGGTTGCCGATGTCGACGGGGTCTTGTCCTGAGCGGTACTGCTCGGTGGAGCCTTGCTCGACGTGGCCGATGAGGCGGTGTCGGCGGGCCCAGGCGAGCCAGTTGGCGATGGTGCTGCGGGACAGGCCGGTGCAGGTCATCAGGACGGCCCAGGTGGGTCTGGCCGTGAGGGTGGCCCGGTCGGTGTAGCGGGAGATCGCCCAGAGGACGGCGCGGGCGTTGCGGCGGGCGTCCTCACGGAGCTCCTCGAGCGCCGGATGCCGGTCGAGGTGGCGCTGCCAGGCGGCGATGGTGCGTGGCCGTTGGTGGCCGTCAGGGACGGCCGCATGGATGCGCAGCGTCTCAACGTCGGGGAGCCCTGGCAGCTGCAGGGCGAACGCGCCGACGATGGGTGCGCGGTAGCGCGGCGCCAGCGGCGGAGCTGGGGGAGCGAGGGTGGGAACACGCCCGGAACGGGGTAGGGCTGTTGGTGGTGCTTGTCGCAGGCGTGCGTTACCCTCGGAACTGTCCGGCAAGACAGGCCCTTCGGGGTCACGACCGGGTCGGGCGCCAACCCGTACCGGTCACAAACTTTGATGAGGCCCGCTCCCGCCAGGAGCGGGCCTCATCGCTTATATGCAGTTGTGCGTGCTCCTGTTTGGAGCGGGTGGATCACGCTGTCTTCAGTGGCAACTCCTGTTGTTCGTTCGCGGGGGTCAGCCAGAGTGGGCAACCGTTGCGATCGACCTCGTCGCGTTCGACGAGGCGTTCCAGGTACTTGGCCAGAGTGATGCCAGCCGCTTGGGCTGCGGCGTTTGCCTTTGCTCGGACTGCCGGGTGGACCCGACCCTGCATGAGCACAGGGGTGGGATCGTCAGGGCCCAGGCGGTGGTGACGACGACCGGCGACAGCTGACATATCCGTCATCCTGGCCGCCCAAGGAATGCATTTCGGGGATTTGGCCACCGCGACACGCGGGCAGTTCTCAAGATGCATTCGGATCACGCCTTGGCCAAGGCATACAGGCGGTTCGAGGCGCCAACGACCAGCAGCCGTCCGTCGGCCTCGCCGACCGGGATGAGGGTTCCGGCCGGCAGGTCGGTGATGTGGCCGTCGGCGCCGACGGTGACTGGGGCGCCGGCGATGGTCCCGTAGAGCTGGTCGACGGCGGCGGTGATGGTCAGCCCTTGGACGACCGTCACGGTCGATCCGTCGATGGCGACGGCTCCAACACCTGTGAGCGCGCCCTTGTTAGGGGCGGCCGCGCCAGCGCGGGGAAGCGTGCTGCACGGCGCGGTCGCGGACCCGGTCGGGGCGCTGGCGCCGCGCTGGTAGACAGCGACGCGGCAGGTGCGTTTGTCGGCGGTGTTCCAGGCGACGACGGCCCGGTCGGCGGTGATGGCGAGGACACGCTGCACGGTGGTGGCACCTTCGGGTGGGGCAGGTTGCACCGCGGCGGGATCCTGGCCGGCGCGCAAGGCCCACCACGTGCCGTTGTCCGGTTGGGTGACCAGGGCGGCACCGTCGACAGCGATGGCCGGCTCGGTGCGCGGAAGACCCTCGACGGTGGTCAGACCACCGTCGTGTAGGTATCCCAGCTGTTGGTCTCGGAGTTCGACGAGGCCGGTCGGGGTGACCTTCGCGCCGGTAGGTAGGTCGACGACGTTCTCGGGGCCGCCGGTGAGCGGCCAGTAGGTGAGGTCGCGGGTGCCGGCGACCATCACGACTTGGGTGCCGTCGACGGTGAGGATGACCGGTCCGAGGCGGGGCGCGGTGTCCAGCGGCACGGCCCATCTGGTGCGGCCGTCCGCTTCGAGGACGGACAGGTATCGGTCGTCGCCACTGGCCGGTGTGGCGCTGTGGTCCTGGGCGGTGACCGCGACGACGGCGCCGTCCTCGGCAACGACCGGGGCGGGTGCGTCCTCGGCGAGGTCGACGACCCAGGTTGCGTTCGTGGACCACCCCGGGGGTGGCAGTTCGGTGTAGAGCTGGCCTGAGGGTGGGGTGGCCGCGGTTGGTGGGGCGGTGTCGTCGTTGGCTGTGCCGGGCCGGTGGAAGATGAGCACCCCGATCGACGCGGCGACGAGCACGCCGAAGACCGGGGTACCCCACTTGACGATCGGTCGAAGCGGTGCCGGGAATCGGCCGAGGATGCGCGTCGTCGATGTCCGCTTCCGCGCCGCTGGTGGGGCCACGGTCGCGTGCTGCCGGGTCGCGGGCGTCTTCGCGATCGTGACGGGGCCGGCGCTGTCGAGTTCGGTGACCGCGCCGTCGGCGGCGACGATGAGTTTGCGGTGGGCGCCACCGACGGTGGTGAGCCGGGCCCGGATGGGCCGGCCGAGGGTGCGGGCCTGGGCGGCGGTGCGGGCCAGGGCCGCGGCCTCGTCGGCGACCGGGGTGATCACGCCGCTGACGGTGACGGTGGTGTTGTCGCCCAGGGTGATGCGCACTTCTGGCCACTTGGGGGTGTCCCGGTCGAGCCGATCTGCGGGCAGGGTTTTCACGGGTCAGCTCCAGTACCGGTACAAGACCGAGTCGTAATCGGTGCGGGTGAGCGGCACGATGTGCACCGGGACGCCGGGGGTGGAGGCCTCGAGGATCCAGCGTTGGCCGTCGATCGTGCCCAGGTAGATCGCGACGTGGCCTTCGAAGCCGACGATGTCGCCGGCCTGGCCCTGGTCCCAGGGCACTCCGTGGGCCGGGTTGCGTTGTACGGAGGAGCTGCCCCCGGGGGAGGGATAGCCGCCGTTGACGACGGTCCAGGCAGTGAGCCCGGAGCAATCAAATCCGGTCAGACCCTGGCAGGAGTTCAGTTGGCCGCCGCCGCGATCGCAGCCGTCGTTCGCGGGGCCACCGTCGCCGCCTCCACCCCACACGTAGGGCAGGCCGAGGGCGCCGAACCCGGCCGCCAGACCCTTGGCCATGCCGGCGGTCGGCGCCTGGATGACCTTTCCGCGTAGGCCTTGGTCGACGTGCGGGTCATCGGGCACGGTGACCGCGACCCCGTTGACGGTCACGGTGGCGATCGGCGTGGTGGAGCACGAGGGCGCGATGGCGCTACCGGCCATGATGGCTGTAGTGATGACCTGGCCGAGTTCGAGGTTCGCGGCGTAGTTGCTGCCGTCGGCGAACTGTGACTTCTCGACCGCCTGGGCAGCCTGGGGGACGGGCATCTGCTCCCAGCCGGGGATATCCATGAGCCCTGATTGGCCGGCCTGCCCGCCGGCGTAGAACATGGTCGCGGCCTTGACCGGATCGAGCCGGTCTTCGAGCGGTCCCCAGGCGTCAAGCTGTTGGAAGAGGCCTCGGCTGGAGGACATCTGCCCGTTGGCCATGGTGTCGCCGTATCTGACGTTGACCAGTGTGGACTCGGTCAGTGCGGTCGTGACGCCGACCAGGACCCCGCGTTCGCCCAGGCCCAGGCCAAGCGCGACGCCAGCGATCGCCTGCGCGTTGGCGTTCTGTTCGTCGCTGATGGAGCTGCTCGATCCGCTGACCGACGCCGGACCGCAGCCCGGGGTGCTGGTCGAGTTGGTGCTGTTCCCGGCGATCGCCGCAGCCGCGACGACCAGGGCGAGCAGGACGACGATCCAGAAGGCGGCCTTAATGCCGACGACCGCGAGAGCCTTCTTGATCAAACCCGTGGACGCCTGCTTCGCGGCGACCTTCGCCGCGGTGGGGGTGGCCGGGCAGTCCTGGACGTCCGTCACGTCGGTCCGAGGTTGGACAGTTCAGATCCGTCGAACTGACGCAGCACAAGCATCCGTTCACTCTAACTAGAGTTTATTGCCGGTTGGATCGCTGACCGGTCCGCGTGTCGATCGGCGGATGCAGGCTTAGACCCGCAGCGGATAGAGGCCTGCGCCGATGCAGCCCGCATGTGTGGCGCGGTAGAGGTGTTGTCGGTGGCGGGCTATGTCAGCTGACCTCCGCAGTCTTTGGGGACCTGACGCACTCGGTGTAGGCGGCGGCCAGGTCAAGCAGCGTTGTGGTCTCGTCGGCGCGCGTCGCCGGCACCGGCAGAAGGCTGGCCGCGGTGACGCCGAAGGTGGACGCCCCCTGGCCCTGAGCCTGCACCAACTCTCGGGCCAGTGCCGTAACCGGATCCGCCGCGGCTGCGACCCGGTCGGCGACCGACCCCGGCAGCCGGACCAGTCGCAGGCATTCGCTGGTCTCCACCATTCGGCGGTCGAAGGCGAATTCGGTTCGTCGGCCCAAGGCTCCGCTGGAGGGCAGGACGACGCCGCGGTGGGCGGTGGTCAGGTCGGTCCACAGCGGCTGCAGGCAGCGCAGGCCGCGGTGGGCGGAGTGCCAGCCGGCAAGCCAGGGCATCAGGGAGTCGGCGAGCCGACCGATCGGGTAACCGTCTTGTAGTGGTTGGTGCCGGCGGGCGTTCTCCAGCAGTCGGGTGCCGAACTCCTCGGCGGCTACCTCAACCCGGTTGTCGAAGGCCGTGCGGGCCAGGAACCGCTGCACCAGAGCCGGACTGATCTCGGCGGTCAGCGGCGACTTAGCCATCGGCGACTCGGCCATAGGTGTCGCGCTGTCACTCTCGGCGAGCTGATGGCCCATCAGCATGTGGCCTAGCTCGTGCCCGACGATCTGCTCCTTGATCGTTGGCGATGCGGCGAGGTCGTAGAAGATCAGGTCCTCTCGTTCGGTCGACAAGTACAGACCCGACATCTCGCCCGACGGAAACGAGGCGGTCAGCAGCCGGATGGGCCGTTGCCGGCGTCGCGCGAGCCGCTGGATCAGCAGGGGCAGGTCCCAGGGCACCGGGATCAGATCGTCGACGGCGGCCAGTGCCGCCCTGACCTGCCTGCCGAATGGTGCCCTCAGTGGAGAGAACATCCGGAAGCAGACCCCGCCGTGTACGCCTCTGGCGAGCGTGAGAGGTGCTCCAATCGGACCCTGGAACCGGTCTCGCCGTTAGGCTCGCCAACTACGTCTATCCGATCTTGGTCCGACTTCTTGATTCCGCCGGCACGTTTGTCGCATGCAGTAGTTCTCGGCATAAGCCCGTTGGTCCGCCGACGGTTCGCCCACATCACCCTCTGCCCCCCGGACTTAGACGTGTCTAAAGTGTGCTTGAGACAGGTCTACCAGGTAGTGTCAGACATGTCTAACGGATCGGGAAGCCATTGAGCGACGACGGCGACACCAGTGAAGATCGAGATGCCCCGGTGCTCTCGCAGCGCCTTCGCTTGCTTGTCGACCTGTACTACGTCGAACACGGAGTTGAACTCAAGTACGGCGACGTTGTAACCGCACTCGAGAAGCAGGGCGTCAGCCTGAGTCGTGCTCGATGGAGCTACATGCTTAACGGGCATCGGACTGTCGACGACCCGGATCTGCTCGCGGGGCTCGCAGCGTTCTTCGGTGTGGATGCGGGCTTTCTGCGCGGGCACGGTCCGGTGCCGGATCGGCTGGCGGCTCAGCTCGACCTCATCAGGGCGATGCGCGTATCGAAGGTGCGTTCGTTCGCGGCTCGCACACTGGGTGATGTCTCTCCGCGCACGCTCAATGCGATCACCCAGTTCCTCGACGAGGTCGCGTCGGGGAATGACGACAGAAGGTGACCAATGGCGGCACAAAGGGGTGATACGAAGGGGCGAACCGCCTTGTCAGGTCTCGATCTGGCGAAGTTTTGCGGACTCGACGATCTGATCGCCGCTGTCGAGGACTCGCGCGCGACGAGTATCGAGATCGTCGAGTTTCGAGGGATCTTCCCCGAGGACGGCCTCTTCGGGATCTGGCTCAGTACGGGCTTCGGTGACTACGTCCTGCATGCGCCGACGGCGTCGGAGCTTCACCGCCGCCAGATCGTGCTCCACGAGCTTGCGCACATGATCCTAGGTCATGACCTGGCGGCCGGTCAGAGCAGTGCCACGGCGTTGTTTCCGGATCTGCCGGAGGGGGCTGTCCTGCGGGCCCTGGCCCGCGGGCACACCGACAACGCCATGGAGCGGGAAGCAGAGGCTCTCGCAGACCTGCTCGCGAGTTCGCTGCGGCACAACAGGCGGCATTCATCCTTCGTCAGGGTCTTCGGATGACGATCGTCGTCGCGGCGGTGATCTGGATCGGATTGATCGCTCTGTTCATCCTCAGATGGCCCGGTCAAGCGGATCGCTCGACGATCTACTTCGGCATGGCCGCGGGGTTCGGTCTCCTCCTCAACATCGACCCGATCTACCTCGTCGTGGACGGCTGGCTCGGTGGCGCCAACCTCGGCGATCTGTTGGCCAATACGGCGATCATCGTCGGGGTGGCGGCCTTTGCGCGGGGTGTCGCCAAAGCCGCTGACGGGTCGTCGTCGATCGCGAGGGTGGTCCTGGGTCCGGTTGTGTTGGTGGGTGTCGTCGTCATCTCAGCCGCCGCGTTCTTCATGATCAAGACAACGGGCTCGTCAACTCGATTCATGCTCGACTACGGCGACCAGCCGGCCGCCGCCGTCTACTCGGGAGTGCAGCACCTGTACTTCGGCCTGGTCACCCTGGCCATGGCGGTGGTCTGCATCGGTCAGCTGGCCAACGTGCGGGGTATCACGCGGACCGCGACCATCGTGTTGCTGATCGGCAGCCTGGGTCAGACCCTGACCTGCATCGTCGTCATCGTCATGGATGTGGCTCACGTCGCCGGTAACGAGAGCTTGTTGAGGCTCGGTCAGTACTTCTACGACTACGGCAACAGCCTCAGCATCGTGCTCATCGCGGCTGGTTTGGTGATGCTCCCCAGCGCGCGGTTCCTCGATTCCCGGCGCACGAACGCGCAGATCGCGCGGTTGGTCGAAGAGCTTGGCCCGGCCTGGTCACGTGCGTTGGAGGCCAAATCTTCCGGCCCGAGGGTGGAACCTTCCGGGGACCAGGAATCCGTTCTCTACCGACAGCTCATCGAGATTCGCGATGCTCAAGCAAGTCTCGGTTCTAAGTACGAGCTGTCACCGGACGAGGTCTCCCGGCTCGAAACCGCGGAGGCTTTCCTGCTCGGCGGTTCTTCTGCAGGGCCACATCATGAAAGCTGACATCGTCGCCGGGCTTGGAGCGGCCGCAGCACTGGGTGTCACCGGTCTGGCGGCCATTGCTGGCTGCGTGATCGCGAGGGCCCTCACTGCGCCCTACCGCGGCCGGCAATTCACAACTCGTGTGCACGGTGTCGTCGCCAAGGACGGTCGACACTACGTGCTGCTCGACGACGCAGAACAGACGCGCCGGGCCGGGCTGTATGGAGCGTTCCTACCCGACGGTGCGCACGTTCGGTTCGGCGCTGAAGCCCTCTCATGGGGATCGACCATCGCTCGTCCCGTCGACAGCGCGGACGCGGAGCGGTTCGCCGGTGTCGAGTACGTCTCCTGGACCGGGATCCACTTCCCGACTCCATCGGCCGCGGATCTGCGCGCCGAGGAGATTGCCGTTCCGACCGAACTCGGTTCGACGCCGGCCTGGCGTATCGATGCCGGGGACGGTGATGCCTGGGCGGTTCACATTCACGGGATGGGGAGCACGCGAGCGGGAACGCTCCGCGGAGTACAGGTCGCCACGTCGGTCGGCCTCACCTCGCTGGTACCGACCTACCGCAACACAGCAGAGGGCATTCACCACGGCTCCGGGCGGTCCACGCTTGGACTCGACGAAGCCCGAGACGTTGAGCCGGCCCTGGAGTACGCCCTTGCGCACGGTGCCCGCCGCATCGTCCTCTTCGGCTGGTCGATGGGTGCGAGCATCGCCCTACAGCTCGTGGGCCTGCCGAGATGGCGCAAGCACGTCGTCGGCGTCGTGGCGGACTCGCCCGTTCTAGACTGGCGGGCGACCCTGAAGGCGAACTGCTCACGGGCGGGCCTGCCGTCCTGGTCTGCTCACCTGGCCTATCCGTGGCTGACGCACAGGCTGCTGGCCCGCACGGTCGGCCTCGACCGGGCAGTCGACCTGGATGCGCTCGACTGGACCTCCCCGGACAGGCTCAAGATCCCGTTGCTGATCCTGCAAGGAACGGCAGATCAGTCGACGCCCTGGCAGGTAGCAGCCGAGGTCGATGAAGCGAACCCTATGGTCGGGCTCGAGCTCTTCGACGCGGACCACACTTTGAGCTGGAATTCTGCCCCGGAGAGATGGCGCGCTGGCACGACTAACTGGCTGTCAAACCTGCTGAACTCGATCCCGATCCCGATCCGCAACAGCGTGACCAGGTAGTCATGATCAGGTGCGATGCGTGGAAGCTGCGTGTAGCCGTGGAAGCTGAGAGCGCTGCCGGACCGCCGCACAGGGACCGATCAGTCGGGCTCCGACCCGGGGTCGGTTCGAGGCGGCTGGTTTCCGTTCGGATCCGGGACCTGCTGCATCTTGCGGACCTGCTCGATGATGCTCGCCAGGCCGGAGATGGTCTCCGGCGACAGGCCTTGGGCGCGCAGGGCTAGGTCCTTGACCCCGCTGTCGCGGATCGCGCTGAGCAGCCGCAGATCGTTGTCGATCGCCGCGGTGACCTCCGGATTGAAGAAGTAGTCGACCGGGACTGCGAACAGTTCGGCGATCGCCGCGAGGTGCCGCGCGGAAGGGTTGTTGCGCTTGCCGTTCCGGAGCTGACCAATGTAGGCGTCAGACACGTGGGTGCCGGCGGCGGTCAGCGCGGCCGCCGCCTGCTCGTTCGTGAAGTAGCCCTTGCCGTCGTGGCGAGGAACTATCGCAAACAGATGGTTCAGCCGGTCTGCCAGCCCCGGTACTCCACCATCTGCGTCGCTCACTAACCCTCCTGGTCACTATTCGTAGGGAGCCTACCGACGGGTAGAGGCGCGCAGCTGATTACGCGCGGGTCGGCAGTTGACGGCGTGTCGAATCTTGGTTTACCGTTCGCGGCCATCAGTCGAACTACAGTTGACATTGTTTGCGTTCAGTAACCGGCAGTCCACCATCCGCTTTCAGTCGAGCTGCAGGCGGAGACCGGTCAACCATCTCCCGGGGGTCACTTCGAATGACGACAACGGAACAGGGCACCAGCACACGTCGGCTACCGGGGGCCGCCCGGGCGCGTGCTTTCGCCGAGCCGCCGGCCGAGCCGGCGCCGGCGGCTCGAGCACCCCGCACGCCGCCGGCACCGTTCTCACCCGAGGCCGCGGTCCGGGCGCCTTCGGAACCGGTTGATGAGCTGCTCGCCGCGGCCGGTAACACAGCGACGGCCTGGGCCGCCCCGTCCAGCTCCTTGCCGGCGGCGTCTTGGACGCCTCCCGCGCCGGTCGAGGCTCCAGCCACCTGGGGTCGCCGGCGGACGGTGTTCAAGATGCTCAGCTTCGGCCTGGCCAAGCCCAAGCCCGGCCGTGAAGAACTCGAGCATCGCCGCAACGAACGGGTGATCCGGTCGGCCGCCTGGCCACGGTCGGTACGTATTGCCGTGGCCAACCCCAAGGGTGGGGTCGGCAAGACCCCGACCACGCTGCTCCTGGGTGGGACGCTGGCCCGGGTGCGCGGCGGCAGCGTCGCCGTCTGGGACGCCGCCGACGCCGCCGGAACTCTCTCTGGGATCGCGGAAGGTGTTCAGGCTCGTTGCCTATCGGAGATCGAAGCTGACCCGGGGCAGTTCGCGCACCCCGGAACTATCGCTGCGTGTGCAGCGACCCAGACGTCGAACGCGGACGTGCTCGGTTCCCTGGCCGATCGTGAGTTCTCCGGCGACAGCATCGACCGCATCCTGTGGGCGTTGGACCGGACCTACCGCATCTCGGTCGCCGACACCGGGAATGTGCAGCACTCGGAGGCCTTCGCCGCGGTGATCGCCAAGGCCGACATCCTGGTGGTGCCGACCACGATCACCGCGTCCTCGGTAAACAAGGCGCTCCGCCTGCTGGATCGGCTGCAGGCGACGAGCAGCTTGACCCAGCGGGCGGTCGTGGCGGTGATGCACACGCGCGGCCCGCAAACCCCTGGCCTGGCCAGCCAGCTGACGGACCTGTTTGCGGGAATCGGCGTGGGCGCGGTGCTCGACATCCCATTCGACCCGGCGATCGCCGCCGGAACGCCGATGAGCTTGGAGTCACTCACCCGGCCGTCGCAGATCGCCTGGACCCAGCTGGCTGCCGCGACCGTCGCCAACATCGCGCTCACCGGCGACACCGCCGATAACACGAACTGAGGGAAAGCTGTGGAAAATCCGTTCGCTGGCCTTGTCCCGGACTTCACCGTCTTCGGAGCTGAGTTCACCACTTGGTGGCAGAAGCTGTTCGTGGGTTTGTGGGCGATCGCGATCATCATCGCTGGCGCCTTCCTCATCCTCGCACTCATGCAGATGCGCCGTGCGACCAGCAACAATGTGCCGGGCCAGGCCGACGACGCCAAGAACCATGCGCTGTGGGCGGGTGGTTCGCTGGTGGCCCTGGTCGGGTTCGGCACCATCCTCGCCGGGCTTTTCGCCTTGGCCGGCTGAGCATGTCCTCCGCCGAGGACCTGATGACGACCGCCGTGATCTTGGTCGGTCTGACGGGCCTGGTGCTGACTGCGATGATCGCCCGGGCCGCAGCCCATGATCACGACCGGAGCGTCGGCGGGCAGGCGCGCCGTCGGGCCCGATGGGGAGCGGCCGCGGTCGCCAGCCTGGTCGCTGTTGGGGCCGCCGGAATTGCCTTCATGCGGACGGTGACGCTATGACGGCGACCATGACCGAACCGCAGGCCGCCGGTAATCGTTCCCGCCGCAACCGCCGGCTCGTCCTGATCGCGGCCGCCGCGGTGGTCGTGATCGCCGTGGTCGTCCTCGTCGTCGTGCTCGGGAACCGTGGCGCCAACACCTCGGCCGGGCCGTCCACTCCGACCTCAGCACCCGTCTCACCGTCCACGAGTCAGCCGGCGACCACGAACAGCAGCTCGGCGAGCGCACCAGCCGGCGCTCTCGCAGACGGCTGTCTGGGCGGGCCGGATCCGTTCGCGGCGATCCTGCCGGCGCAGACCCAGGCCACCCGCGATGACCTTGGTGCCGCAGCGCTCGCCCGCACGTTCGGCCGGTGGTCGGTCACCTACCCGATCGATCCCAACGCCGCCGAGGTGCTCGCGACGATCGTCACGCCGGGAAATCCCTTCCAGCAGGGGGCTCTTGAATCTCTGAACCAGCTCGCCCGGCAACTCCAAGCGCAGGGCTACACCGAAAGTCGGGTGCTGCCCGATCAGGGTGCCTATCGGATCTCACCGACCAGCACAGACACCCACGTCGATCTCGACCTGATCCTGTACCGCCAGCTGACCCGCAACGACGGGCGCACCGAGGAGATGCGGATGGCGATCAGCATGCTGCTCGATCGAACCCCGGACGGACCGTGGTCGATCTCCGGGACGCTTCCACCACTTGGCCCCGACCCATTCGCGGCATCCCCGACCGTGCCATGGCTCGCTTTCGAAGGAGCGTGTTGATGCGTCGAACTGTTCGAATTCTCATCCTGCTGGCCGCCCTGGTGGGCGGCCAGTTCGGTCTCACGGGCATTTCGAATGCCAATCCCTACGAGACACCCAGCAGTGACCCGATCAGCGACGACTTCTCGCCCTGGCTCTGGATCACCGTCTGGAAGCCGGCCGGAACGGAGTATGCCTCCGCGATGGCGGGCGACGTGCGCGACGGACTGAACAAGACGGGGATGACGATCTCGGCCCAGCCCGCGCAGACCACCGCTTTCGCTGAGACTGACTGGCAGCAACTGACACGGGCGTGGCCGGCGTTGCTCGACAAGACCTACAACCGATCCCGCGCCTGGTCGCAAACCGCTCTCACCAAGACCAGCGAGGTTCCGCTGTGGTCGTTCGCTGATTCGGACGCCGTCGCTCGGGACCTGGGGGGCACCTCGTACTCGTCGCTGTCGCCGGGTTTGAAGTCGGTGGTGCAGCGGATCGCGACGATCGTGACCGGCGATTTCAAGCCGCCGATGCCGGATGACGCGTGGGCGTCGTGGATGCCGGCCGACGTTCGAGCGGCGTTCGATGCCCGCCCGGACCAGCGCTTCGACTGGTCCAAGGTGAGCCTGACCGTTGACGGCAGCAGCACGGCGGTGATGACGGTTTGCGATGCGGGTTCGTTCAACTGGCTCTGTCAGACCACCCGGGCCGCGGCCGCCGCCGTGGGTGCAGCGGTTGACTTCGCGACCGATCCGTTGGGCTGGTTGGCGGAGAAGACTGCGGCGGGCGCGTCGGCGTTGATGAACTGGGTCGCCGGGGTCGCGAACCACGCCACGGCGCCGGACCTGACGGCGGCGTGGTGGATCGATGCCTACAAGAAGGGCATGGCGATCGGGATTCTGCTGTTCGGGCTGGTGCTGATGTGGCAGCTGCTGCAGAAGAGCCGCGGCCGGATCGACTCTCAGGAGCTGATGGAGACCTTCACGATCTGGGCGCCCGCGTACTTCCTTGGTGTGGTGTTCGGCCCGCCGCTGGCCCAGTTCATGATCGTCGGCTCCGGGAAGCTGACCGACGGCCTAGTGAACAGCCTGACCGGATTCAACGCGGGCGACGCGGCGAACCAGGTCGGATCGGCTATTGACGGCGCCGGCGCGGGCGCCATCCTGGGCGGGGCGGTGGTCGGGCTGGTCGTCCTGGTGCTGGTGATCATCGTCAGCCTGATGGTGTTCCTGTCGCTGGCCGCGCAGGCGGTGACCGTGTATCTGGCCGGTGCGGTGTTCGGGGTGGCGTTCGCGTGGATTGTCTCGGCCCGGCATCGGGGCGGTTCGATGAAGATCCCGCTGCTGTTCCTGGGCATCGTGTTCTCCCGGCCCCTGCTGTTCTTCCTGCTCGGCTGCGGGTTGGCGCTGTCTCGGGCGGCGACGTCGATGAGCGACGACGACGCGGCCGCGAACCTGGCCACCCTGGTGATGGCGATCGTGGTGCTGTTCATCGCGGCGTTCGCCCCGTTGCTGCTGCTGAAGTACGCACCGGTGTCACCCGCCGGAATGCACACCGGCGGGGGTGGGATCAGCACCGGCGCGGCCGCAGGGGCGGCTGCCGCGGGCGGCAGCATGTTGGGCTCGATGGCCAACAGCCGTGCCGCCAGGCAGGCCGGGAAAGCCGCTGCTGGATCTGCGGGCGGGTCTGCCTCCGGCGGCATGGCCGGATCCGGCGAGTCCACCGGCGCCGGCTCGGCAGCGTCCGGAGCGTCGAGCGCGAGCGACGCCGGCAGCGGAGCTAGCGGTGGAGGCGGCGCTCGGCGCGGAGCGCCCTCCGGAACGTCGAAGGCCTCCGGTGGCACGGGTCGCTCGGTGTCGCAGAAGCTGAACCGGTCCCCGCGGTCTACCGGTGGGACTCCGTCGGCGCAGGCGGCGCACCTTTCCTCGGCGATGCCGCAGGGCAAGCCGATGCAGCCGGTCCCTGCCGAGGGACTCGACAGCGGGTCTTCATCAGCGGCTTCGTCGGGGTCTGGGGCTCGGCCGGCCGGCCGCAGGACGCGGGAGCTGGCCGGGGCGGCCGCGCTGGGCGGGGCCCGGGCCGCGGTGGCGATGGCCCCGGCCGCCCGCCGGGGCGCGGGCCAGTTCACCGGTGATCTGGACGGGGACCAGGCGTGGGGCGGTGATCGGGCATGACCCGCACGTCGGTCCTGGGTGGCGAAACCAAGTCTCGTGGGCTGTTGTCGGGTCGCCGGTCCAAGGGTGTCTTGATCGCCTGGGGTGTCGGCGCGGTGCTGTTCTGCCTGCTGTTGCTGTTCCTGCAGCTGGTCGGGCTGTTCATCGTGACGCCGTTGGCGCTGCTGCTGCTGGTCTTCACGATGGATACCGGAACGGGGTCGACACCGTGGCGGCGGCTCACCGATCGGCGGCGCATGGCCTACCGGCGCCGGCACGGCTTCGACGATTTCATCCCGGTGGACTGGCGGCCGCCCGGGCTGTCCCCGCAGGACCGCCGGGAGTGGAACCGGTACCGGGACTGGCCTGACGGGGTGGACGGAATGTACTGGTTGCAGAGTGATCCCGGGGTGCCGGCGGTGGCTTACCACGCCGGTTTCGGGGAGGCCCCGTACCTGTCGGTGGCGTTTCAGGTGGATGGGCCGGTCGCCGGTTTGCACGGGGATGCGTACGTGGCGCAGGCCCAGGCCCGGTTCGGTGAGCTGATGGCCGGCTGGGGCGCTTCCCAGAAGTTGGTCACCGGGATTCAGATCATCACTCGGGTGCTGCCGACCGACAGCGCTTTTCACGAGGTGTGGTTGCAGGATGAGCTCGACCCGGCCGCGCCGGAGGACCTGCAGGCCGATTACGGCGCTCTGTTGGATGAGATGTCCATGTCCGGGTTCGTGCAGCGGCATTACGTGGTGATCCGCTGGGACGTCGACGGCCGGCTGACCACGCTGGCCGGGCGGCGTGCTCCCGGTCTGCCCGGCTATCTGTCGCTGATCAATTCGCAGATCCCGATCGCGCATCGCCGGCTGGTCGACGCCGGTTACACCCGGGTCCGGCCTCTGTCGGGGCCGGTGCTGGCGGCGGTGCTGCGGCATCTGCAGCATCCCGGTTGGCCCATCGACAGGGCCTCGGACGTCACGGTGCATACCTGCTGGTTGCCTTCGCACGACGAGTGGTCGACCACGGAGGTCGTCTCTTCGGCTCCGGACCCGCTGGACCCGGATCTGCTGCTGCCCAAATCGAGTTGGCTGCACCGGACGGCGCAAATCCCGGTGCAGGCCCTGGAATCGCGCGAGCTGGACGGGCTATGGCTGGCGCCGCTGCTGACCGGGCTGGACGAGCCGCTGGTCCGGACCCTGTCCACGCACATCCAGTTCGTGCCGGCCCGGGAGGCCAAGGTCGGCGCCCGCCGGGACGCCACCAGCGACCGCGCCGAGATCATCGCCCAGCAGCGCAAGGGTCAGCTCATCGACGACGAGACCGAGCTCGCGTTGTCCGCGGCGAACCGCCGATACGGCGACCTGCGGGAGGGGGCCGGGCACCACGGCGCGGTCTGGTCGGCGTACCTGACGATCTCCGCCCGCGGCACCGAGGAACTCTCCGAGTGCGTCACCCACATCGAGGAAGCGGCCGACCACGCCGGGATCGCCCGACTGGACTGGTTGGACACCCGGCAGTCCGCCGCGGCCGCCACGACCTGGCCGGTGGGCCGCGGGATGTCCGCGCCCAAGCGGTCGACCACCGCCCGGGCGCTGCACCGGGTGGGCCACGGCACGAGCAAGGAATCCCTGTGACCATCACTCAAACCAGCTCTGAGACCAGCGCTGAACCCGACAGCGGCATCGGCTTCACGACCGATCCAGAAGCCAGCGCAGCGACGAGCGCCGAAACCAACGAGACCACACTTGTGGAGACACCGGACGAGATCGTTCTGCCGGTCCGGCAGGGACCGTCGCCGCACCGCAACCGGCTGTTCGGGCGCACTTTCATGAAGGTGCACGGGGCGGGGGCGCCGTCGACGACCCGGCAGGCCGAGGTCCTGAACACCGCGATCATTGGGTCCCCGACCGACGAGCGGGGCGTGGTGATCGGCGAGGACCGGGTGTCCGGGGCGATGGTCACCCACGACCAATTCACCGCGTACAGCGTGGGTCGGATCACCAGCCCGAATGTGTGCGTGCTCGGGATGATCGGCGTCGGCAAGTCCTCGCTGATCAAGACCTGCTACGTCGAGCGGCCGCTGATGCTTCGTGGCCGGCGGGCCGTGGTCATCGACAAGAAGGCCCGGGACGGCGAGGGCGAGTACGCCGAGTTGACCCGGCTGTTCGGGTCCGAGCCGTACCGGTTCGATCCCGACGACCCGTCCGCGACCTGCATGAACGTGCTCGATCCGGTGATCCTGGCCGGCGGCGGCCGGGCGGCGCACCGCCGGGTGCTGTCCGCGTTGGCCGAGCTCGCCGGCAACGGGCCGCTGTCCGAGTGGCACGAGAAGGCCCTGGACGTGGCCTACCAGGCGGTGATGAGCACGTTCGAGGGCGCCGGCCGGGTGCCGGTGATGCCGGACCTGCTCGCGCACTTCGCCGGCGTCGTCGACGCCGACGTGTTCCGTGGCCTGCGGTCAGCGACGCTGGACAAGATCGAGGAGGCCGCCTGGTCAGTGCGGCTGCGGTTCGAACGGCTGCTGGCCGACGACCTGGCCGGCATGTTCGACCGGGAGACCAGCCGGCATGTGCGGCTGCAGCCGAAGCTGACCACCTTCGACGTGTCCGCGCTGCCCGAGGACGGGCCGGCCACCGCGATGGTCATGCTGCTGGCCAACTCCTGGCTGACCGGCCTGCTGACCCGGGACCGCGGCTGGGTCACCAACTTCGTCGCCGAGGAGGGCTGGCACCTGCTCGGCGGCCCCGGCGGCAAGGTCATCCGGGCCAAGTCCAAGCTGTCCCGCGGTGTAGGGCTGAGCATCGTGGCCGCGATCCATCACATCTCCGACATCCCACCCGGGTCGGACGCCATCGCGATGATCAAGGAAGCGCAGACCATCCATCTGTTCCGGCAGGAACATGACGACGACATCGCCGACTGCGTGCGCTCGTTCAACCTTGAGGCCAGCAACGCTCACGCCCTGGCCAGCCTGCCCCAGGGTGATCACCTGCTCAAGGTGGGCAATCACCGCGAGATCCGGGTGCGGCACGTGCGGACCACCCGGGAAGCCCAGTTCACCAACACTGACTCCGGCATGGTCGCCGCGCGCGACACCGCCCGGGGCGCGACCCCCGACACAAGCGGGAGTGCGGCGTGAGCGCCCGCGGTGGTGGCCCGCAGATCGGCCGCAGCCACGCCAAGGTCAGCTGGGGGCGGCACCACCTGCCGCTGGTTCTGGCGGCGTGGGCCGGCGCCGCCCTGGTCATCTGGCACCTGGCCGTGGTCGTCACCGGCGGGCCGCCGCTGACCGGGCTCGGCTACACCGTGCGGGCCCTGGTGCAGCTCGACCCGATCGACGGTCTACCCAGCCGGTACCGGCCGATCAGTGGGCTGCTGGCGGTTCTGGTCGCCGTCATGTTGCTCACCGGCGTCATCGCGGGCTGGGTGGGGCTGCGGGGCCGGTGGGACCGCAAGCGGTCCGGGATCGGGCTGGCCGACAAGAGGCAGGCCCGTCGGTCGGCCGGCGAGGTACGGGCCCGCAAGCTGGCCGGCTACGTGCGGCGGGCCAGCGTCGACGCCGGCCGGCTGGACGTGGACACAGCGCCGCTGGCCGAGGTCGGCCACCTGTTGGGGACCGCGCACGACACCCGGGAACAGGTCGTGCTGACTCTGGAGGACCAGGTCGGCATCGTGGCGGCCACCGGCGCCGGCAAGACCCTGTATCTGATGGTCGGCGCGGCCCTGGACGCTCCGGGGCCGCTGATCGCGACCAGCACGAAACCCGAGGTGCTGGACGCGATCGTGGAGACCCGCACCGGCAAGGGGCGGGTGTGGGTGTTTGACCCGCTGAACGTGGCGAACTGGCCCGAACCGATGGTGTGGGACCCGATCGCCGGTGCCGCCGACGCCACGGCGGCGGTCGCCCGCGGTGAGGCCTTCGCCGCCGCCCTCGGCGACGGCGGCGACTCCAAGAACGGGGCGTTCTTCCAGTCCGCGGCCGCGATCATCATGGCCCGGCTGATCCACGCCGCCGCCCTGTCCGACTCGACCATGGTCGACGTCGTCGGCTGGGCGCTGGAGTTGGAACGGTCGACGACCGCCCGAGACATCCTGTCCGACCACCCGGACGCGGAGCTGTTCTGGGCACAGACTCTGCGGGCGGCTAGCGAGGGCGCCGACGAAACCCTGTCCTCGGTGCGGATGACCCTGGGTCAGAAGGTCGAACCGATCCTGAGCCGCACCGTGATGCGGCAGATGCTCCCGGCCGCGGGGGTGCCGGTGTTCGACCCGGCCGCGTTCGTCACCTCCACCGACACTCTCGTGCTCATCACCGACGACCAGGCCCGCACGAACGTGGCCCCGCTGACCACGATGCTGCTCAACGAGGTCCTCGACGCCGCCAAGGCCCAGGCCGCCCGGGCGCAGACCGGCCGGCTGGATCCGCCGCTGCGGATCGTCGGCGACGAGATCGCCAACGTCGCTCCGGTGCCCAAGCTGCCCGGGAACCTGTCCGACTCTCGCGGTGTCGGTATCCAATGGTTCGCCGCGTTCCAGTCCGTGGCGCAGATCCTGGCCCGCTGGGGCGAGGACC